>JAFOXS010000142.1 GCA_017391665.1 Alistipes sp.
CCTCTATGCGCTGTGTAGATGTATTTTCTATCTTCATGGTTATTTCGTTTTTAAGGTAATAAGCGTTATTTCGGGTGTGGCACCGAAGCGGGCATTTACTGCGGTCTGCCCCAGACCCGTATTGACATAGAGATACTGCTCGCCCTGGTAGTATAGACCTCGGTACTCATCATACATGAGCGAAGAGGGCGACCAGCCCAGCAACGAGATCTGCATGGCATGAGTGTGACCCGAGAGTGTGAGATCCACATCACTCTTGCCTACAACCTCTGCACGCCAGTGCGAGGGATCGTGGCTGAGCAGGATCTTGTATGCTCCGTCAGCGCCGATACGAGCCTGCTGAAAGTTGCCGTATGTGCGGAATGAACGGTTGCCAGAGATATTTTCAACACCAATAACCGATAGCTTATCCTCGCCACGAACAATAGAGTGGTTCTCGTTCAGTAGCAGATGCCATCCCATCTCGCGGATGCGTCGTTTCAGCACCTCCAGCGACTCGCGCTTGGCCTGTTGTGAGTCGTGACGGCGATACTCGCTGTAGTCGTGGTTGCCGAGTACCGCATATACGCCATCTCGGGCCTTCATCGCAGATAAAATATCCTGCAATCCGTCCAGTTCCTCGGGGCCGAGTGTCACCAGATCGCCCGTAAAGGCAATAAGGTCGGGCTCCAGGGCGTTGATCTTGCCAACGGCACGCTTGAGCGCACGCTCTCTGCCGGCGAAGGACATGAGGTGCATATCCGAGATATGTACTATGCGGTAGCCATCGAACGATGAGGGCAGCGTCTGGCTTACGATTTCGGTGCGCTTGACGCGAAAGCGGTTACGCTCCACCAGCGTACCATAAAGCCATGCCAGCCAGGGGAATAGCATGAACCACAAACCTCGGAAAAATACCATCTTGAACGAGGCGCCGAAGAACATGGCTACGAGTGCCACCACCAGCACGATAAGGGCGATGGCGAGCGAAAGCATAGCTAATGCCGAGAGGTTGAATATCCAATCCATATGACGTGGTTTCATTATTTGCGACCTGTGAAGTGGTCCATTGTTGAGTATATGCCCAGCCAGTGGCCGACAATGACGTCAAACCACGATGAGGGTAGCAACGCCTGACAGAGGCGTATGAAGTGGAAGCTGAATGGCAGACCCTTGAATCGCTTGTTATGCTCTATGGCGCGCAGGATCTTGCGTGCTGCAGCCTCGGGCTTGAGGATGGGGATGAATCGCGAACGCACACCATCGAACATTCCCGTTGAGATGTAGTAGGGTGCAATGGTAGTAAAACGCACCTTGCTGCCTCGCTCCTGCAGCTCTATTCTGACCGAATCCGACCAGCCTATAACAGCCCACTTGCTGGCGGCATATACCGACATGCGGGGATTGGAGAGCATGCCTGCTGCCGATGCGATATTGCATATGTGGCCATGATTGCGCTCGATCATCTGCGGCAGAGCCTGCAGCGCAATCACCATGGGTGCCGTAGCGTTGATGGCCATCGTGTGCTCAATGTCGGTGAGCGTCAGCTGCTCAAAGGTTTTATTGCTGGTCACAACGCCAGCACAGTTAATCAGTATATCCACTGCTCCGCACTCCTCTGTAGTCTGGCGGAATGTCTGCTCAACGGCAGCGTGGTCGGCGATGTTGACCTTGTAGCATGCCACCTTGCCCAGATGAGCGAGCTCATTGCGTGTCGCATTGAGATTCTCCTCGTTTATGTCCCATATAATCAACTGGCGGGCACCCTTCTCCAGAGCCATGCGGCCCATGATGCGGCCTATACCCGAAGCACCGCCCGTGATGAGTATGCAATTGTCTTTGATCTTCGTCATAATTGTTTGCTGAATTTATAACTTTGGGCGCAAAAGTAATAATTTTCTATAAAAACAAATATCCTGCCCTCGATAATCCCCTATCAATGTGGCGAGATGGCTTATATGTGTGGCGAGTTGGTCGGCCATATGTCGTTTTAG
>JAFOXS010000043.1 GCA_017391665.1 Alistipes sp.
GCTTATCTCGTTCTTCTTCTTTCTGGGTTATCTGCTCAACAGCTCGCTGGGCGGCAAGTGGATTAACCAACACGGATACAAGATAACGCTTCTGCGCGCTCTGTGTGTGATGGTGGCTGGTCTGCTCACCTACTCGCTCTCATCGTGGGTGGTAGTGCACTATGGCGATGCACACCTCTCGATTATGGGCGATCAGGTGCCCTATGGCTACTTTATCTTCCTGCTCGGATCGTTCCTTATGGGTACATCGGCTGCTCTGTTGCAGGTGGTTATCAACCCCTATGTTGCGGCCTACGACCTGCCTGGTACACAGCCCGTGCAACGCATGAATATTGTCTGTGCCATCAACTCTTTCGGAACCACCATTGCTCCGTTCTTTGTTACGGGCGTTATCTTTGCGGGCGTGGCTCTGGATAGTGTGACGGCCGATCAGCTGATGGTGCCATTCTTGCTGATTGCTCTATGCATAGTCGTTACGACTGTTGTAACTTCGCGCCTCAGTCTGCCCGATATCGAGGGTACGCGAGCCGAGGGTGACGAGAAGCTGGAGCGCAGCGTGTGGTCGTTCCGTCATCTTACGTTGGGCGTTGTAGCTATCTTCTTCTATGTGGGTACCGAGGTGTCAATTGGCGTAAATGTCAATTTGCACGCCATGGAGCTTATCGATGCGGGTCATGGCCTTTCGTTCTTCGGCAAGGATCATTTGATATTGTGGGGCCTGGATCTGGGTATTCCTGCGCTGCTGGCAACACTATACTGGGGTGGTTTTATGGTTGGACGTATGACCTTCAGTTTCTTCGATAGCATTTCGCCTCGCAAGTTGCTGGCGGTGACAACCATTATCGCTGCGGCTCAAATCGTGGTGGCTATGGTTACCAACAACCTGTGGATCTCGTTTCGGTGGGACTGTGCCACTCGGTTATGTGGAGTTGCATCTTCACACTCTCTATCAAGGGTCTTAAGAAATATACCTCTAAGGCGTCGGGTGTATTTATGATGGGCGTCTTTGGTGGTGCGGTATTTCCCGTATTGCAGGGTGTATTTGCCGATGCGGTTGGCAGTTGGCAATGGACGTGGATCATTGCCTTGGTATGCGAACTCGTTATGCTTTATTACGCCTTGTGGGGTTGTCGCATCAAGGATGCAGAGTGTATGGAATAATAAATAATTGAGATATGAAGATAAGTGATTTTTGCACAGGCCTGCAGCACGTAGGTATTCCGACAAACGACATAGAGCGCACTAAGGCCTTTTATGAGCAACTGGGCTTTCAGCTCGTTATGCAGACCGCAAATGGCGATGAGCAGGTTGCCTTTCTGCAACTGCACAATCTCGTTATTGAGACATACCAGAACTTTGCCGCTACGATGCGCTCTGGAGCTATCGACCATATAGCCATCGACGTGAAGCAGATCGATGCGCTCTACGAGCAGGCGCAGGCGATGGGCCTTACCATCCTTGAGGGAGGACTTCAGTCGCTGCCATTTTGGGAAAAAGGCATAAAGTATTTTATCATCCTGGGTCCTAACAATGAGAAGATAGAGTTCTGCGAGAGGTTGTAAAGTCCTTACGCTCTCTGTATTTGAAGAGTAAATATTGATTAAACATAAAAGTGCCCCAGAGTCTGTAAAAAACTTTTGGGGCACTTGAATTTATAGTAGCGATGAAAAAAAATAACTGCCCTAAAGCAGTTATTTTTCTTTGTTTATTAAGTGGGAGTTGACGGATTCGAACCGCCGACCCTCTGCTTGTAAGGCAGATGCTCTGAACCAGCTGAGCTAAACTCCCTCAATTGCGAGTGCAAAGGTAGCGTAAAAATCGGAATATGCAAATTTTTTGCTACCAATTTCGCTAATTTTCTACTTGCACTGCTTGTCAATAATTGCGGCCACGGTAACATCGCCCGTAACATTGACAGACGTGCGTAACATATCCAGCGGTCGGTCAATGCCGATAATAAGGGCGAGGCTCTCGGCCGGAATGCCTACCGAGGTGAGTACCATAGCCAGGATGACGTAACTTCCTCCGGGTATAGCAGGCGTGCCGATGCTCGATAGGGTAGTCATCACGATGATGGTAAGAAGCTGCGATATTGAGAGGTCAATGCCGAGTGCCTGGGCAATAAATATAGTCGCTACGGTCTGATAGCACGATGTTCCGTCCATGTTGATGGTCGTGCCTATGGGTAGCACAAATGATGTTACCTCGCGTGAGATGCCCAGCTTCTCCTGTGCTGTGGTGTAGGTGAAGGGCAGCGTAGCGGCGCTGCTGCTCGTCGTGAATGCAAATAGCTGCAATGGATATACATTGCGGATGAAGCGCATCGGGCGAATGCCCCCGAAGAATCGAACCAAAGTGGGGTAGAAAAACAGAAGCAGGAATAATAGCGCTATAACGACATTTATCGA
>JAFOXS010000325.1 GCA_017391665.1 Alistipes sp.
CATCATCTGCAGCTCGTTGTGGTGGACGAGGAGCACGACTCAAGCTATAAGCAGAGCGATACGGCACCCCGCTATCAGGGACGCGATGTGGCCATCATGCTCGCATCGTTCTACGGTGCACGCACCGTTCTGGGCAGTGCCACCCCCTCGCTCGAGAGTTATGCCAATGCCCAGTGGGGCAAGTATGGCTACTCGCTGCTTGCGGAGCGTTATGGCGGAGCCGCAACACCGCACATCATCATCTCCGATACGATGCGTTCGCTTAAGCGCGGTGAGCGCCGCACGCACTTTAATCAGGTCCTGATAAACTCCATCTCCGATGCTCTCTCGCGTGGTGAGCAGACGATGCTCTTCCAGAATCGTCGCGGCTTCGCACCCTTTGTGCAGTGTCGCGGCTGTGGCTGGACACCTCGCTGTCCCAATTGCAATGTAACCCTTACCGAGCACCGCTCGTCGGGGCGCATGGAGTGCCACTACTGCGGCTATACGGCCGCTGTGCCGAAGTCCTGTCCGCAGTGCGAGACGGTTGATCTGAAACCTATGGGCTTTGGTACGGAGCGTGTCGAGGAGGCTATATCGGCGCTATTTCCCGATGCCCGCGTGGCACGCCTTGACCGCGATACGGTCACCTCGGAGAGTGCCTACAACCGTATCATCCATGCCTTCGAGTCGGGGCAGACCGACATCCTTGTCGGCACGCAGATGATCACCAAGGGCTTCGACTTCGGTCGTGTGGCTGTGGTGGGTGTTCTCAATGCCGATAATCTGCTCTTTTCGCCCGACTTCCGCGCCTCGGAACGTGCCTTTGCACTGATGACGCAGGTGGCAGGTCGTGCGGGTCGCCGACAAAATGAAGGTGTGGTCATTGTGCAGACCTCCGAGCCAGAGAATCAGGTTATTGGCTGGGTGGCGCGTGGCGACTATCAGGCCATGGCTCGCTCCGAACTTGCCGACCGTCACCTGTTCTTCTATCCGCCCTATGCACGCCTTGTGCAGTTTACTCTCCTCTCGACAGATGTGCAGACTCTGCGTCGTGGTGTGGGCGAGTTCGCCGAGCTCTTAAGGGAAAAATTCGGGCGCCGTGTGGCGGGCCCCGTAGCTCCGCCTGTGGATCGTATTCGCGGTGAGTATCTTCTGCGTTTGTTGCTCAAAATAGAAAATGGCCGCTCGATGGCTCGTGCCAGGGAGCTGTTGCGCGAGGTGATCGCACAGCTGCAGAGCAAGGCGGAGTTCAAACAGATAAAAATCGTCATCGATGTCGATCCTCAGTAGCCTTATCTACGATCTGCGCTCGCTCTTCATTCCGCGCTCATGTGCTGTGTGCGGTGGGGTGTTGCCGCCATCGAAGCATCTGCTCTGCTCGGTGTGCGAGGCTACGGCACCACTTACCAACCTATGGCAGGAGGCGGCAAATCCCATGATGGAGCGTTTCTGGGGACTGCTTCCCATTGAACATGCCTCGGCACTCTTCTGGTACGTCGAGGGTAGCCCGTGGCGCGATGCCGTGCACCGCTTCAAGTATGGCGGGCGGTGGCTCTCGGCCTACGATATGGGTCGCTGGTATGGAGCCCTGATGCGTGAGTCGGGATTTTATTCTACCGTCGATGCTATAGTGCCCGTGCCACTGCATTGGTGGCGCAGAATGTGGCGTGGCTACAATCAGTCGGAGTACATTGCGCGCGGCATAGCCCGCGAGCTGGGCGTGAAGGTTCTGTCGCATGCTGTCGTGCGTCATCGATATAATCAGAGTCAGACCCATCAGAGTGTTTTTCGCCGCTGGGCAAATGTCGAGGGTATATTCCGTGTGCGCAGGGCGGATGAGTTGCGCGGTAGGCATATCCTTCTGGTGGATGATGTATTCACTACGGGTGCAACCATATTTTCCTTGGGCGAGACCATCCTTCGCACGGCGTCAGATGTGCGTCTGAGCGTTGCGGTGCTGGCCACTACGCGTCGCAGCCTGCGTCAGCAGGATTAGCCGTTATAAACACTCGCTTGTTTATAACTTTCTATATTTTGTAATTTGCCGTTTGCGCAAAATTTCCTAATTTTGAATCTTGAAAATTATACCCTTTTCCTTGCTGCAGCTATAATTGCGGTAAGTGTCAATACAAGAGTAAATTATGGCAAAAGAATATAACCCTTCGGCACGCAATCGTGCTGCATTTGAGAGTATGACCGATGTAGCCGGTACGGTACCCCCTCAGGCCGTTGAGCTGGAGGAGGCTGTGCTCGGTGCGCTCATGCTGGAGCGTGACAGTATCATCGCCGTGCAGGAGTATATCACCCCTGCGGCATTCTATACCGAGGAGCACCGTCTCATCTATCAGGCTATTGAGTCGCTCTCGGCCGAACTTAAACCCATCGACCTCTACACCGTCACCGAGCGTCTGCGCTCGCGCAAGGAACTCAAGAAGGTGGGTGGTGCGGCATATCTTGCGCAGCTCACCCAGCGCGTAGGCTCGGCCGCCAACGTTGAGTTCCACGCCAAGATCATTGCGCAGAAGTATGTTCAGCGTGAGCTTATCCGCTCGGCCACCGAGATTCAGCGTCGCTCCTATGACGAGGATCAGGATGTGAACGATCTGATCGGCTATGCCGAGAGTGAGATCTTTGCCGTAGCCGAGGGCCACGTCAAGCGTTCGGTGCAGAATGCCAAGGATGTGTTGGCAAGGGCTATGAAGCAGATCGAGGATGCGAGCAAGAACACCTCGGCCTTCAATGGTGTGCCGTCGGGATTTCTCTCTATCGACCGCGTTACACTCGGCTGGCAGCCCAGCGACCTTATCATCGTGGCAGCACGTCCCTCAATGGGTAAGACCGCCTTCGTGCTCTCTATGGCTCGCAATATGGCTATCGAGCACAACTCCGCTGTGGCCTTCTTCTCGCTTGAGATGTCATCCGTGCAGCTTATGATGCGATTGATCGTTGCCGAGACGGGTCTGCAGGGTAATGACGTTAAGTCGGGTCGCCTTACGCCCGAGCAGTGGCGCCACCTGGAGAGTGCCACCAAGCCGTTGGGTACGGCACCCCTCTTTATTGACGATACGCCTGCGCTCTCGGTCTTCGAGTTCCGCTCGAAGGCGCGCCGACTGAAGATTCACGAGGATATCAAGATAATCATCATCGACTACCTGCAGCTGATGACCGGCAATGCCGACTCGAAGGGTAACCGCGAGCAGGAGGTGGCCTTCATCTCACGTACGCTGAAGGCTATTGCCAAGGAGCTCAACGTCCCTATCATCGCACTGTCGCAGCTGAGCCGTGCTACGGAGACCCGTGGTGGCTCGAAGCGTCCGCAGCTCAGCGACCTGCGTGAGTCGGGAGCCATCGAGCAGGATGCCGATATCGTAGCATTCATCCACCGACCCGAGTACTACGGCATACAGACCGACGAGAACGGTATGCCTACGGCGGGTATGGCCGAGATCATCCTTGCCAAGCACCGTAATGGTGCGGTGTGCGATATCCCTCTGCGCTTCTTGAAGGATCAGGCACGTTTTGCCGATATGGATGCCGAGGAGGGCTCTACGGCGGGTGGCTATCAGGAGATTGCCAGCAGCATGGGCGGTGGTGACGACTTCCCCGCACCGACTGCAGCTCCCATGTCGGGAGGTCTGGGCTCGTCGATGGGTGGCGAGTTTGACCTTAACCAGGGCCCTGTGAATCTTGATAATCAACCTCCCATTTCGGATGATGTGCCGTTTTAAAGGAATATAATTAATGGTAATTCGCACACATACAGGAACCGTTGCGGGTATCGGGGCTGTCCCCGTCACCGTCGAAGTGAGCATCACAGGCTCGGGTCTGGGGCTCTTTCTGGTGGGCTTGCCCGATAATGCCGTTCGCGAGAGCGAGCAGCGCATACGCTCGGCCTTCGAGAATTCGGGCTACCGTATGACCTCGCGCAAGTGTGTGGTGAACCTGGCTCCTGCTGACCTTCGTAAGGAGGGTTCGGGTTTTGATCTGCCCATTGCCGTTGCCATCCTGGCCGCTACGGATCAGATTGTGGCGGCGGAGCTCGAGCAGTCGTTCTTTGTGGGCGAGCTCTCGCTCGATGGCTCGCTGCGTGGTGTGAAGGGTGTGCTACCCATAGCGCAGCAGGCGCAGCGTGGGGGATACAGACGTATCTATGTCCCACGCGAGAATGCCGATGAGGCCGCCGTGGTTGAGGGTATTGAGGTGCTTCCCGTTGCCTCGCTGCGTGAGGTGGCCGCCTCGCTCAATGGCGAGATAGTGATAGAGGCGGTGCAGAGCAACATCCATCAAGAGATGGAGCCTGTGGCCTATGCCGAGGATTTTGCCGACGTGAAGGGGCAGACGCATGCCAAGCGTGCGCTGGAGATTGCTGCTGCCGGTGGTCACAATGTAATCATGATAGGCCCTCCGGGTTCGGGTAAGACCATGCTGGCACGACGCATGCCTTCGATCATGCCGCCGATGAGTATGGAGGAGGCGCTGGAGACCACGAAGATCCACTCCGTGGCGGGTAAGCTCGGTGCCGAGCAGGGGCTGATGCGTCAGCGACCGTTCCGTGCGCCGCACCATCTGGCTTCGCCCATGGCACTTATTGGTGGCGGTAATTCGCCACAGCCTGGTGAGGTGTCGCTGGCTCATAATGGAGTCTTGTTTCTGGACGAGATGCCCGAGTTCGGACACTCTGTTCTGGAGGTGCTGCGCCAGCCTATGGAGGATAAGCATATCACCATCTCGCGTGTGCGCTATACGGTCGATTACCCCTCGAACTTCACGCTGGTGGCATCGATGAACCCCTGCCCATGCGGATACTATAATCACCCCACCAAGGAGTGCAGTTGCTCGGCGGCGGCCGTGCATCGTTATGTGGGCCGCATTTCGGGTCCGCTCATGGATCGTATCGATCTGCATGTTGAGATTACGCCCGTAAAGCGCGAGGAGCTATCCTCATCCGAGCTGTCCGAGTCGAGTGCTGCCGTGCGTGAGCGAGTAATCCGTGCCCGAGAGCGTCAGGCGGAGCGATTCCGTGGCACGGGCATATATACCAATACGATGATGTCGTCGGCCATGCTGCGCGAGTTCTGTCCCTTGTCTGCGGAGGCGCGCCGACTGCTCGATGTGGCCATGGAGCGTCTGCAACTCTCGGCACGAGCCTACGATCGCATCATCAAGGTGGCTCGCACGATTGCCGATCTGGCTGGTGAGCAGGATATTGCGCCGAGCCATATCTCGGAGGCTATAACCTACCGCACGCTCGACCGTGAGAGCTGGGGACGGTAGAGATGTAAAATGTAGAATGTAATATACGCAATGAAACGAGTAATACTATCCGGTGGCGGTACGGGAGGCCATATCTATCCCGCCGTAGCCGTAGCCGAGGCCCTGAAGCGCAAGTGGAAGGATGAAGTTGAGATCCTCTTCGTGGGTGCCGAGGGCAAGATGGAGATGGAGAAGATCCCCGCTCTGGGATACAACATAGTAGGTCTGCCTATTGCGGGTCTGCAGCGCCGTCTGGATTGGCGCAATCTGCTTGTGCCCTGGAAGGTTGTGAGCAGCCTGCGTCGTGCGCGAGGAATCATACGCGACTTCTCGGCCGATGTGGTTGTGGGCTTTGGAGGCTATGCCTCGGCGCCCGTGCTGTGGGCGGCACAGCGTATGGGTGTGCCTACCGTTATTCAGGAGCAGAACTCATATGCAGGTCTTACCAATAAACTCTCGGCACGCGCAGCACGCCGTATCTGCGTAGCCTATGACGGCATGGAGCGATTCTTCTCGGCCGACAAGATTGTGATGACGGGTAACCCCTTACGTGGTAACTTCGCCCCGGCAAAGGATAAGAGCGCGGAGGCGCTGGCTCACTACGGCCTTACGAAGGATAAGCCCACGGTGTTGGTTGTGGGAGGCTCGCTGGGCACACGCACGCTCAATGAGATGATGAAGCACTGGATCTCGAAGCTCGACTCTGCGCCCGAGGTGCAGGTCATCTGGCAGACGGGTAAGTTCTATGAGCGAGAGATGCAGGAGTTTCTGGCTGCGCATCCCGTCGAAGGGGTATGGCAGGGAGCTTTTATCGAGCGCATGGACTACGCCTACGAGGTGGCCGATGTGGTTATCTCGCGCAGTGGTGCCTGCACCGTTTCGGAGTTGTGTCTTGTGGGTAAACCTACACTGTTTGTACCCTCGCCCAATGTGGCCGAGGATCATCAGACCAAGAACGCCCGCGCGCTGGTGGATAAGGATGCTGCCGTGATGGTGAGCGACAGGGAGGCTGTCGAAAAGGGTATGCCGATGGCGCTGGAGCTGCTCGCAGACAAGGAGCGTCTGGCTACGCTTCGTCAGAATATAGCACGTCTGGGCATTAAGGATGCTGCCGACCGCGTTGTACGACAGATAGAGAAGGAGTGGAGCCGATTTTAATTAAAATTGCCTAACAAGGCTCTTTTGGCGTCTGGCTTGGCCTCGAAATGCTCATTTACGCTGAGTAAACTGCGGTTTTTCGGGTTTCGCAAGCCTAAAATCAGCTCTTGTTATACAATTTTAGGTAGAGAATAGAATGAAACATAATAATATGGACAAGTATTATAAAAACATATACTTCATGGGTATCGGAGGCATCGGCATGAGTGCCTTGGCGCGTTACTTTATGCACGAGGGCCGTCAGGTAGCGGGCTACGACCGCACCGAGACCACGCTGACGCGTGCCCTGCAAATGGAAGGTGCCGAAGTGACTTACGATGATGCCGTGGAGCATATCCCCCAGCCGTTCCGTGACCCCGAGCACACGATGGTGGTCTATACCCCTGCCGTGCCATCGGACCATCCGCAGATGCAGTTCTTCCGCAAGGGCGGTTTCCTTATGGAGAAACGCTCGCAGATGCTTGGCCATCTCTCTGAAGGGAAGTATGTTATGGCCGTAGCGGGTACGCATGGCAAGACCACCACATCAACCCTTATTGCGTGGCTCAACTCCGCAACGGGTATGGGCGGCAACGCCTTCCTGGGTGGTATTTCGAAGAATTTTAACGGAAATATGGTGCTGGGCGAGGGTACGCGTCTTGCCGTTGAGGCTGATGAGTACGACCGCTCGTTCCTGCGCCTGAAGCCCGATGTGGCGGTTATTACATCCGTAGCTCCCGACCACCTCGATATTTACGGCACGTTCGAGGCTGTGGTGGAGGCCTTTGGTCAGTTTGCTGCCCTCATAAAGAAGGGTGGCGACCTTATCCTGAAGCAGGATGTGGAGATCCCCTTGCCCGAGGGTATTGACATCTGGCGATATAGCTACGACGATGAGCGTAGCGACTTCCATGCCCGTAACGTAACTCTCTGCGAGGGTGGATATTACCGCTTCGATATAGTAACGCCGTTTGGTACGTTTGCCGATCTTACGCTCGGCATTCCTGGCTGGGTGAATATCGAAAATTGCGTGGCAGCAGTGGCTGCATCGCTCTGCGCCGCACGCAAGCGAGGCGAGATACTCGATGAGCAGAAATTGCAGAAGGCATTGGCAGAGTTCTCGGGCGTAAAGCGCCGTTTCGAGTTCTATGTCAATACACCCCGTCAGGTATATATGGACGACTATGCCCACCACCCCGAGGAGCTGGAGGCTACGATAACATCGGTTAAGCGTATGTTCCCTGCGCGCCGACTTACGGCCGTCTTCCAGCCACACCTCTACACCCGCACGCGCGACCTCTACCGTGAGTTTGCTGCTGCGCTGTCGCTTGCCGACGAGGTGGTGCTGGTGCCCATCTATCCCGCTCGCGAGGAGCCTATCGAGGGTATCTGCTCGGAGCTTATCGGCGAGTATGTCACCGCGCCGTGGCATATCTGTGAGCGAGAGAATCTGGCCGACGACCTGTATAGCATGCCGACCGATGTGGTTGTCACATTCGGTGCCGGAAACATTGATGTATATTGCGAGGCGATAGCCGCAGAATTGATTAAGAAAGCATAATGCCCCGAACACTGAAAATAATCCTTAATACGCTGTTGTGGGTTGGCGTTGTCGCGTTTGTGGTCTTCTTCCACTCTCGCGCCGATGAGCATCGTGCCACCACCAAGGTGCATACACTCTCGGTGAGCGTGGTCGATAGCCTGCAGGACGAGATGCTGGTGACCAGTCAGGCCGTGCGCGAGTGGATCGCAATGAGCGGCATAGCCACTGTCGGAGAGTCGGTGGGCGATGTCGATCTGGCCGGTATCGAGCGCTGCATCCGCGGCAAGGGTTTTGTTGATCGTGCCAGTGCCTATCTCACCTACGATGGCGAGTTGCGTGTGGAGGTGAGCCAGCGCCGACCACTGTTGCGTCTGATGGTCGATGGCTACGACTGCTACATCACCGAGCAGGGATTTATCTTCCCTGCACCCGAGCTGGCCTCGGTCTATGTCCCTGTTGTTACGGGTACATATCGCCCTCCCGTCGAGAGCAGTTATGTGGGTAATGTGGGGGAGTATATAGCCCAGCGCGTGGCCGAGTACGAGCATCGTATCGATACGCTCCAGTATGAGAAGGTGCCTCTGTTCGAGATGACCGACATCATCGCCGATTCGGTGCGTTCGGTGCGCCGCATGCAGGTCGAGCGCAAGGGTTGGCTCGGCGGATTCAAGGGTCCCTTTGAGGATTATGACGAGTACGACGCCCGTGTGCAGGCCAAGCGCGAGGAGAAGGCCGATCTGCGTCGTTGGTTGCGTTACCTGGATCGCGAGAATGAGAAAAATATTGCCCGCGTTACGGCACGTCAGGATGCTGAGCGTGAGAAGCAAAAAAAGTTACAAAAAAGGTATGAAGATTTCCTTAAACTGATTAACTTTGTAAAATATATAGAAAACGACTCTTTCTGGCGTGCCGAAATAGTCCAGATTGTGGCCTCTACGATGAGTAGTGGCGACCTGACGCTGGAACTCGTTCCCCGCACAGGCAACCATACGGTGCGTCTGGGTACGCTCGATGATGTGGAGCAGAAGCTCGATAACCTGCTCTCGTTCTACGAAAATGGTCTGCGCAACATAGGATGGGATAGTTTCAGGACAATCTCGGTGGAGTATCGCGGACAGGTGGTGTGTACGAAATAAATAAAAACAATATATTGTGGATAGTAGAAAAAATTATGTCGTAGCCGTTGATATCGGTTCTTCCGAGCTGGTCATTGCCGTAGGTTCTATGACCGAGGGCGGCACAATCAATATCGAAACGGTGGTAGCAGAGCCCGTTACGGGAGTCTCGGCCGGCATGGTGGACAATAGCCAGACCGTAGCCGAGGCGTTGCATCGTGCGCGTGCACGTGCCGAGGAGGAGGTAGGTGTAGCCATTACCGATGCCTATGTCTCTATCTCGGGACGCTTTGTGCGTTGTGCCCGCTATACTGATCATGTCTTTGTGGAGGATAGCGAGAACCGCATCTCGAAGCACGATCTTGTGGCGCTGCGTGAGCGTATGCGTAATGTGAAGGCTGCCGATGGTGAGGTGATCATGGATTTCTTCCCCCTCTGCTACAAGAGCGACATCGGCACCGAGCTCAAGAACCCCGTAGGCTGCTACAGCAAGCAGCTCTCATCGACCTATAACTTCATCCTCTGCGAGCATGTGGCCAAGGATCGTCTGCGTCGTGTATTTCTGGATGCGGGCATCAAGATTCGTGACATCTATGCCGGTGCGGCCGTTATCGCCGACTCGCTGGTTACCTCTGACGAGAAGGAGGATGGTGTTGCCATTGTCGATATTGGTAGCGGCGTAACGGATGTGGCTATCTATCGTGGTGGCGTACTCTGCTACATAGCATCTATTCCCATGGGTGGCTCGGCTCTGAATACCGACATCCTGGGTTACGATAAGAATATCCCCTCTCGCATGGTCGAGAATTTGAAGAAGCAGTGCGGTTCGGCTGTTGTGAAGCTTACGCCCGACGATATGATTCAGGTGCGTAACCGTGGCCGTGCCATCAAGCCTATTCCCCGCCTTAACCTTGCAGCTGTGATCGAGGCACGTATGACCGACATCGCCGAGTACGTCTGGAACGAGGTTCGCGATGCGGGTTATGCCAAGAAACTCGGAGCAGGTATCGTGCTGACGGGTGGTGGCTCAAACCTTAAGAATGTAGCCGAGCTCTTCAATATTGTCACCGAGCAGGAGGTTCGCGTTGCGTGTGCCGAGATCGGAATCTCTACCGAGTCATTGGAGAAGGCTGCTTCGCCATCATATACGCTGGCTATCTCGATGCTTCTGCGTGGTGCTACGGCAGGTCCCTGCCCCGTAGGTGTCTATATCAGAAAGGCGGCAGAGCCCAAGGCAGAGCCCGTGGAGCCGCAGCGTGTAGCGGAGCCTCAGCCCGCGCCACAGCCTGCACAGCAGGTTGTCACACCTCCTACGCCTCAGCCCGAGCCCGAGCCACAGCCCAAGGCTGCAGCGCCCGTAGTTGAGCAGAATCCCATCAAAGGCGATGATAATATCGATGGAGATGACATAGAGGATGGCGATGAGGACATTAAGCGCGGTGGCGGCTGGTTCAAGCGTCTGGGTGGCAAGATCAAACGAACCCTCACGGAGGCATTCCCCGAGCCAGGCGAAGATGTAGA
>JAFOXS010000293.1 GCA_017391665.1 Alistipes sp.
CACTACGCTCCGCTCGGCACTTCTGCCTGCCGGCGATGAGATGATGCCCAACACCCCTACGCCCATAGGAGAGTTGCTGCAGAGCCTGCAAGGCTCCGTGCCGACACTATCGGCAATAGTATGGGGCATTGCGCTCTTCATCGCAGCCCTCGACGCGGGTCGCTTCGGCCCTAAATACTCGATCTACCCCGCCTACACATTGATGGCGATTCCCGTCTTCGGCATCCTGGCTGGAGGTGTGATGGTGAGTGGAGACTATCTGCTCTCCACCGCTGCCATGATGGCTATGCTGCTGGGCACTAAATACCTGATACGCTGCATCATGCGCACCGACAGCTTCAACGACCTGTCGCTCGCTATGCTATACTATGGCACTCTGCCGCTGATCATAGCCCCCTCGGCTGTGCTTTACCTCGCCCTGCCCATCCTGGTGCTCATGGTGCGTAGCACATGGCGCGACTGGGTGGTGGCTGTGGCGAGCCTGCTGTTCCCCCTCTTTGCAGTATGCTACTGGAATTGGTGCGCTGGTGAGGGCTTCATCGCCATGGCCGAGCAGATCTACACATCGACGTTCACGGCGAGCGAATTCAGTTTCTTCTCGACATTGAACGTCGCCGGCATCGCGCTGCTTGGTGTAATCATCGTTATGGCGCTATGCGCCATAACTCTCATTATTTCAGACAAATACTCCATCAAGGTGAAGTCGCGTGCCGTGATGCGTTTCAATGCCTTGATGCTCCTTATTACGGTTGCTATGTTCTTCCTGCCCAGCGCTACGGCATCGCTCTTTGCGTTGATTGCCGTGCCTGCGGCTATGCTCATCCCACTTATCTTCGTGCGTATGGGCGTGGGCTTCACCGAGACTCTTTATCGCCTGATGCTGGTGGCTGCGGCCGCCAATATGGTGATTATGTGCCTGTAACAACGATTTTTACGGGCGTTTTCTTTGCGAAATAAAATTTTCGCTCTATCTTTGCACTCCGTATCAACCTCTTATATAGGGCGTAAGATCAATTAGGTGTCGATGCCGCGAGGCAGCAATGCCTGGGATTACGAGCCAATGGGCAGTATGGTAGATGCTTACGCAGCGATAATGTTGAACGACTAATTTTTAATATTTGTTGCAACAATGAACAAAGATGCAATCATTAAGCTCGTAAACGAGCAGATGTGGCCCAAGACTGACGCTGATGTGCCTCAGTTTGGTGCTGGTGATACTATCACCGTAACTTACCGTATTGTCGAGGGTAACAAGGAGCGCTTGCAGAGCTTCCGTGGTGTTGTTATCCAGATCAAGGGTACAGGCAAGACCAAGATGTTTACTATCCGTAAGATCTCTAACGGCGTAGGCGTTGAGCGTATCTTCCCCCTCTACTCTCCCCACATCGACCACATCGAGGTTAACAAGTATGGTGTTGTACGTCGTGCACGTATCTACTACCTGCGTAACCTTACAGGTAAGAAGGCTCGTATCAAGGAGCGTCGCATTTCAAAGTAGTACGCGCTACTACTGCGGTTCAAGCAAAGGCTGTCCCTCGGGGCGGCCTTATTTTTTTGTATATATAAATATAGGTATCACACCCCTGCCCACATCCGCACAGCAGGGGTTGTTTTTTCGAAAGAGAATGATTATATTTGTGATAACCAAACCCAATTGCCTATGATTAAATAACAAAAAAGACATATAAATAAAAGGCGTTAGCTTTTATTTCGGGATTCTGAAACTTGGACACTTTCTGAACACACCCAATGGAATAAAGATTGACGCCCACGCTGTCTATCGGCGTGGGCTTTATTCCGTATATTAGGGTGTGAGGTAGTCCAAGACCGCAGAATCCGATATAGGCGAATTTAGTCCGCGCTTTTTTTATCTGATCTACAAACCATTTAAATAATATCATTATGAAGACTAAATCTTTATTATCCATCTGCTTAATATGCAGTAGCATCATTTTATTTAGTTGTGGAGGAAGTTCTCCTGTAGAGCCCGACTTACCAGATACCCCAGAACTTCCCACCCCCGAAATCAACGCAGATACAGTTGAAGTTTCCGTAAAAAGCGCTATTCACATCGACTCCGAGCCACTTAGTACCCGTTCATCAATAAATGACTTGTATGCAATACAAGTTTGGCAAAAAGTTCCTACTACAAATGATATTGGATATTCTTGGACTGAATGCTTCACCTATGCTCATGGTTACTTTGACGATTTAAGCAAAGCGGTCATAAAATTAGCCAAAAGATATAAATACGGTATTACAATCGCATATATCCCCAATGGTAAGAATCTTCTTCATCAATATCCCGACGGAGTATACGGAGCTCCATGTTATAACGCATTTGGAGAAAATGGTGCATTAAATGAACTCGTATATGGAGATGGATTTGCATTAATGCATATAGATAGTGGCGGAACGCAAGTAAAAGGCATAGATGACTATAAAATACAATCTAATGGATGGAGTCCAATTGAGCGTTATCAGGGTGTTGTTGTTGATTTTGACCCAAATACAGAATCAACAATAAATATCAAATTGTACAGAATGATGATTGGATTCAAATTGAATATCTCTGATTTTAATTCAGGAGTCGTTACAATAAGGGGCATGCTCGGGCATAAATATAACGCATATCCTGATGGGAACGGCAATGGTATACTTGACATAGTCATCGAGACTGATATGATGCCGACTGCTGCTAATATACTTGGTGCTTATGAGAAACAAATGTATGGAGAATATGATTTAGAGTACTATACAAACCTAATGCTCCATAACGGCACAACTCAAGTACATATTTCATATACAAATGAGGAGGGTGAAACCATAGAACTATATAGAAATATGTATTTTGAATATGCCCGCAATACAAAATATAAATTAAGTTTCTCTCTATCCGATGCAATACGCAACGGTGGTATCGCAGCTGAAGTCGTTGAAGACGAAGAAATGGGAGAGGAAGAATTCCCTTTATAATCAATTCTAAAATACTTGTATCCAACCGCAATCCTTCGGGGTTGCGGTTTTTCTATACCTATATATATAATTATATCACTCGCCGAACACGCCGAGGAGGACTATATCTATAAGTGCAATAAGTGTAATAGGTATTATACAAATTACTCATAACTCATATAACACATATTACACCTATAATATTAGCACCAGCCCATCCGCTTAACTTGCCGAGGATTGCCAGAGGCAATCTATTCTCGGCTTCGGTCGGTGGCGGCTCGGCAGAGTGGATATATCAAACACTCTCCGCCACGTATATAATATATAAGTATATCCCCTCTGCCCTCGCCTGCTGCGACCGTCCTCTGTTTCACAGAGCAGTTAAGCGCATCAACGACAATAATACTGCATTATATATGAAAAATAGGTAGCCTTCTCTTCAAAAGGAGAATGACTCGTTCTCCTACTCTTTCTTTTCTATTTGAGAATTATAGTGCGATGTAACGAAATGTGGCACTTGGGATAGTACTCCGCGTACAGCCCAAGTGCCACATAAGTAAAGCGTGCTAGAAACTCAAATAAAAAAGAAAGAGGAGAACGATTTTCATCATTCTCCTCTTGAAGAGGCGGCTACCTACTCTCCCACCTAAATAGGCAGTACCATCGGCGTTAGTGAGCTTAACTTCTCTGTTCGGAATGGGAAGAGGTGGAACCTC
>JAFOXS010000151.1 GCA_017391665.1 Alistipes sp.
ACGGTAAGCTTACAGGTATGGCATTCCGCGTTCCTACTTTGGACGTTTCAGTTGTTGACTTGACTGTAAACTTGGCTAAGCCCGCTACATACGCTGAGATTTGCGCTGCAATGAAGGCTGCTTCTGAGGGTGAGTTGGCAGGTATCCTCGGTTACACTGAGGAGGACGTTGTATCAGCTGACTTCTTGGGCGACGCTCGTACTTCAATCTTCGACGCTAAGGCTGGTATCGCTTTGACTGACACCTTCGTTAAGGTTGTTTCATGGTACGATAACGAGTGGGGTTACTCTAACAAGGTTCTCGACCTCATCTCAGTTATGAAGGCTTACAACAAGTAATCTATCCATAAATAGATACTTTTAATCGGGTTGTCCAGTGGGCAGCCCGATTTTTATTTTGATCAGTTCGAAGAAAGAGCGTGCCCAAGAAATTGCTGGACACGCTCTTTTTACCTTATATATAATAATCGCTATTTCTCGTTTGGAAATTTCAGCGCTATGCTGTCGCCCGACCATTGATTGATCATGTGTACCGTATTGTAGATCTCCTCTCCGTCGGCCGTTATCTTTATTCGCATCTTGAATGGCTTTGTCTGCTCCGGTTCGCTGTTCGTAGGCAGGGTATGGGGCACAACATATACATACACCTCAAGAGTCTGCTCCACATCAATCGTAGCCTCCAGCTCGCGCTGACAGTCAAAGCCTGCGGGGGCAACACTTAAGTTGTCTCCGACCGATGCCACCTTGCTCTGTACGGGAATAACGTGCAAGCTCGTGCCATTGGCATCACTCTCGCCGCAGAGCATGTAAATATTGTATCGCCACAATTGGGCGAATCTGCTACTCACTTCAACGTGATATTTTCGTTTTGTCCCCATCGCTTATTGTTTCTGAGTCGGCATGGCCGATTTTGAGCCAACCATGCGATAATTAATCACATAACTCACTACAAAAATAGTAATTATTTGCACAATTCGTAAAAAAGTTGTACTTTTGCCTGCTATTTGTTGCGAGATGGAGCTTAGTAAACAATATTCCGTGGCATATAAAGGGCTGAAAAACAGCACTTACGACTTTGATTTCGAGGTCGGCGATGCTTTGTTTGCTGCTTATGAGAGCAAGGAGATTCTTGGTGGTCGCTGTAGTGTAAAGGCTACAATGCGCAAGGGTGAGACACAGATGGAGGTAGATTTTACCATCGAGGGTGAGGTCACCTGTGAGTGCGATCGTTGCCTGGAGCCCTGCTCGGTACCCATCGACTATGAGGGTAGTCTGGTGGTGCGTATCTCGGACGAAGAGGGTGAGTATGACGGTGAGATCATGTGGGTAAATCCTGCTGATAACGAGGTCGATTTCACTCAATATATTTATGAGAGTATTGTTCTCTCTTTGCCTTATCAGAGAGTTCATCCCGAAGGTGAATGCAACCCCGATATGTTGGCTCGGTTCACTATCGCTACCGAGGCCGATCTGGCAGCCATCGAGGCTGAGGCCGAGAGCGATAAGAGCGGCATATGCGAGGGTGACTTCAATAAGTTGGCAGCATTGAAGGCTCAAATGGAAGAGGCAGAGAAGTAGAAAATATTATAGAGGGCATTTCGCATGCTGTTTTATGGTGAATATCGCCATAGGGGCAGTAGTCGGAATAAGCCCAATAGAGAGAGACAAAACATAAACTAAAAAACAATATTGTAAAATGGCACATCCTAAACACAAAGTGTCGTCTACACGACGCGACAAGAGAAGAACTCACTACAAGGCAGTAGTTCCTACTGTTGTTACTTGCTCTAACTGCGGTTCTGCGGTACTTTACCACCGCGTATGCCCCGAGTGCGGTTTCTACCGTGGCAAGTTGGCTATCGAGAAGAAGGCTGAGTAGTGTAGTCCAAAAGCAAAGAGAGAGCCCCTTTCAGGTGCGCTCTCTCTTAATTTTTATTAACAGACGCTAAACAAACAATATATGTTGAAAATTGGTATCGATGCGATGGGTGGCGATTTTGCTCCCGAGGTAGCCGTAGAGGGTGCTGTGATGGCATTGAAGAAGATTGGCAAGGATAGCCGCATCGTACTTTTTGGCGATGAGCAGCGTATCCGCGCTCTGCTCAAGAAGCATAAGTGCGCAGCCGAGAACTTTGATATCGTCGCTACAACCGAGGTTATCGAGATGGGCGATCACCCTGCCAAGGCCTTCATTGCAAAGAAGGATTCGAGCATGACCGTAGGCTTCCGTTATCTGGCCGAGGGTAAGATTGACGGCTTTGCCAGCGCAGGTTCTACTGGTGCGATGATGGTAGGCTGTATGCAGGTTGTAAAGCCTATCGAGGGTGTTATCCGTCCCGTTATCTCAACGTTCATACCAATCGTTAAGAATCGTCGCGGTCTCTTGCTCGACGTAGGTCTTAACGTAGATGCCAAGCCCGAGGTGCTTTCGCAGTATGGTCTTTTGGGTTCGATCTATGCCGAGGCTGTTCTCGGTATCGATAAGCCCCGCGTGGCGCTTCTCAACATCGGTGAGGAGGAGGGCAAGGGTAATGCCCAGGCCAAGGCGGCATATGACCTTTTGAAGGAGCAGAAGGGTATCAACTTCGTTGGCAACGTGGAGTCATCGTATATCTTTACCGGCAAGACTTGCGACGTTGTGGTGTCTGACGGCTTTACCGGCAATGTAGTTCTGAAGATGGCTGAGGCTCTGTATCGCATCAATACTCGCCTTACCCCCTTCAAGCCCTGGTTGCTCAACTTGCTCCGCCCCGTTCTGGAGCCTGTGTGTGAGAAGTTGTACTACCATCAGAATTTCTGGAATGCAATGAACTACGAGAGTGTCGGAGGTACGATTGTAATTGGCGTCAATGCTCCCGTGATGATTGGCCATGGCGGCTCATCGGCAAGGGCTATCTGCAGCCTTATTAAGACGATGGAGCGCAATATCGAGAGCCGAGTGTGCGACAAGCTACGTGAGGCATTGAAGGAGTACGCACCCGTAGAGGAGGCGTAATCGCCACAGAAAAAATATAATAATGATGTGAAGGCATGAGTCTTTGCATCATTATTTTTTTGACACTATCCACGCTACGACACTTGCAAAATTCTTATTTTATACATATATTTGCCTAAAGTGTTAAATCATAAAAACGATACATAATGAAACATCTCTTTTTACTTTTTGCAACTGTTATAGCATTTGCTTCATGTGCTCCCAAGGCGCAGGATGCGGCAGCTCAGGCACCCGAGCAGAGTGCTCCCGTAAAGGTTAACCATGCCGAATATACCACCTCTAACGTTGAGGGTCAGCAGCGTGTATTTGATTATCTGAAGGCCAACGGTCCGTTCTTTATTACCACCGTTGATGGCGACCAGCCCCGTGTGCGTCCTTTTGGTGCGTTGCATATCTTCGAGGGTAAGATGTATATCATCACAGGTCACGTTAAGCGCATCGCAAAGCAGCTGGCTGCCAATCCTAAGGTTGAGGTGTGTGCAGTAAACGGAACCGAGTGGGTGCGTGTGGCCGCTACACTGGTTGAGGATGAGCGCGTGGAGGCGAAGAAGTCGATGCTTGATGCCAACCCCAACCTGCGCAGCTCATACAACGAGAATGACGACAATATCGCTGTTTATTACTTTACCGATGCTACGGCAACCTTCTCATCGTTTGCCGGCGATGGTGATGTTGTGAAGTTCTAAACTGACAAAACCAATAAAAATAGGCTGCCACTCGGCAGCCTATTTTTTTATCCCTCAATTATTGGTTCCCAGAATCCTATGTTGCGTTTCTTGTACCATCCGTGACATCCGAATGGGAGTTTGCCACCCGATAGGTCGTAACACATCTGCGGGCGTACATCGAACGAAAAGCCCAATGCCTGATCGAAGGTAGGGTAGTTGAAATCCTTGGGCATGATGCTCCAGAACCAGTCCTCGTTGTAGAGTATTCCTCGCTTCTTTTTGAATCTCTCTATGATGTCGGCTTGTGTGTCGCATACGTTGATAAATGCCTCGATACGTCTTAGTGACAGACCGCCATTGCCGACCTTGTTGAATCCCTGCTGGCGCAAGATACGCTTGTCGCTAAGGAAGAATCGGCGGCGGAACTTTAGCCAGTGGCGAATCAAAGGTTTGTTGTAAACCGCTCGCTTGGGCCACGGTGCTGCTACGTAGTCGTAGCCTGCATCGCACCACTGCTCGAGCTCGTCGCGGAAGATCCATACGTCGGTCTGGCAGATAAGTATGTAATCGTAGTCATTGAATATCTCGTAGAACTCGCGCGAGAGCATCATCCGATTGTAGCCGGCTATTCCCTTGCTGCCCAGCCAGTCGGGGCTGACGCGTGTGATCTCCATGTTGGGATATTCTCTCTGGAACCATCCTACGTTCAGATCCTCGGGCACAAGAAGGGTTATGGGGTGATTCGTCAGAACCTTCATTGTCTGACGAAATGATTTCTCAGCTCTGCCACTTAATGTCTCTGTATATACGGGTATGACAACCTTTACTTTTCCTTTTGAACAGTTCATGATAAGTTGTTTTACGGCCTTTTTTATATCTTGTCAAAGCCCTTTGTGAACTTTATCCAGTAGTATTTCAGCGGATTGGTGTATTTAAGCTGTTTCCATGGGCGACTGGCGTGTGGTCGATGGATTACGGGCAGGTTGGCAAAGAGATAGTTCGCAAAACCCTTGGCACGAGCCTGTTGCGATATGGTTACATCGAACCAGTGCTTCTCGGGGTTGAGTGTGTGGAAGTCGTAGGCTTTCAGGAGGTTGAGTGTAAGTAATGAACAACAGAAACTACAATGTTTCTTCACCTCGTAGCACTCCCCCTCATGCCCGCGGGCATACTCGTAAGGGTAGTTTATCGCTCCATTGTCATCTACCGTTACGGCAGCAGCTATACCGCAATCAGGACGCTCGGCAGCACCATCGGCCAGAGCTTGCAGGGTGTCGGGGCGTACCACAACATCGGACTCAACGATCAAGAGGTCGGCTTCAGCCTCAATGGCTCGCTGCTGGCTCATCTGCAGTACCAAAAGATAGTTGGGCGAGGGGTGTGTGGTGATCTCCGAGAGATTGACGAGTGAGATATTATCGCCCTTCGATGCGACGAACTTCTCCAATGTAGCGGTGTTATCGGGCGTAGAGAAGTCGTTGTATATGGTGTAGTGGAACTCTGTGCGGATGTCGGATGACAGAATAGCCTCGGCGGTCTCGATTGTCGAGTCGATAGAGTCTTTTACGGGTGTGATTATATGCAGGGGTTTCATTACTTGATTTTATTCGGTAAACGGTGTTGCTTATTTAGGCAAAATAAGTTATCTTTGCGTTTATAGTCAACACAAAGATAATGAAATTTTTAAAACAGACAACATATATTCTTGTTCTCATTCTCACCCTCTCGGCGCTTGAAACCGTGGCGCAGACACGTCAGACGCGCGAGGAGTACATCGACAAGTACAAACATATTGCCATAGAGCATATGGAGCGATACGGTATACCGGCCAGCATCACCCTGGCGCAGGGTATTCTGGAGTCGGATAGCGGTAATAGTAATCTGGCACGTCGTTCGAACAACCACTTCGGTATCAAGTGCAAGTCGAACTGGACGGGACAGCGAGTATATCATACTGACGATGCTCCCGATGAGTGTTTCCGCAAGTACGATTCGGTAGAGGAGTCATACGAGGATCATGCCGAGTTCCTGGACCAGTCACCACGTTATGATTCGCTCTTTGCCTATTCGTCGAGCGACTATCGCAGCTGGGCACGAGGCCTCAAGGCTGCGGGTTATGCCACAGCTCCGGATTATGCACAGCGCCTGACGCGTATCATTGAGGAGAATCTGCTCTTCCTCTTCGATGAGGATAATGGAGCGGAGCTATATGCTGCTCGCATGCGCGCCGAGCGTGGCCGTGTGGATGACGAGTTCGCAAGTCAGAGCAGCGTGGATATGCCGCAGACTGTGGAGGGCGGCATCGATCCCAACAGCTATCGAGTGCCCGAGCGCACATACAACGGCTACAGTGTATATGCCAACAATGGCGTGCATTATGTTGTGGCACGTGACGGAGATTCGTTCGCGCGTATAGCCCAGACATTTGCCCTGACGGAACGTACTTTGCGTAAGTGGAACGAGATCAACCCCAAGAGCGAGGCCGATCCTGTGGCGGGAGAGTGGATCTACATCGAGCAGAAGCAGTCGAAGTGGCAGGGCAAGGGTAGCAGCCATCGCGTTGCGACGGGTGAGACACTCACATCCATTGCGCAGGAGTATGGTATTCGCGAGAAACGCCTGCGCAGCATGAATCGCCTGAAGAGCGGCGCCGCACTCGTTGAGGGACAGATGCTTAAATTGAATTAATACTCTATACTATGGATAAATCACCATTGCGCGAGAAGATTCTTGCGACGATAATTAACAAATCAACTCTCAAGCAGCACATCTTCGACAATACTTTCGCTACCTTCAACGAACTTAAGGATGTGTTGTTCGAGATTGCATCAGAGTTGGACGATGAACTGGATGGCAAGCTGGACAAGCGTGTGCGTATCGAGTATCGTGACCGTGGTAAGTTCGAGGCGCAGTTGCAGGTAGCCAGCGACCTTCTGATCTTCCGTATGCATACCGATATCTTCGAGTTTGACTCGAACCATATCGTCTGGCAGAACGGCTATGTGCAGCAGGAGCGCGATAACGCCTATTGTGGTGTGATCGACATATATAATTTCCTCTCCGACTCGTTCAAGTTCAACCGTAATGCCGATGAGGGCTATCTCATTGGCCGTATCTTCATCAATCGCGAGAAGTGCTACTTCGTGGAGGGTAAGCGCCAGGCATTGGTGCGTGCATCGAATTTCGGTCAGGAGAAGATCACACGCGAGGCTTTGGTCCTGATTATGGAGGCAGCTATCCATTACGCCATCAACTTCGATTTGCTGGTGCCCTCGTACGAGGATAACAACCGTGTTACGGTGGATCAGTTCAACTCGAAGATGGATAACTCGAAGTTTACTACGGGTAAGCGCCTCGGATATGAATTTAATATAGATGATATTTAGTAAAACAATGAATAAGACTATAACCCGACTTTTTCTTGTGGTGGCACTCATGTGTACGAGTGTTACTGCATTTTCACAGAAGACCTACCGCGAATTGGGCTCAATTTCGCGCCTTAATCGTAGTGTGAGCGGCCTACGTTCGATGAACGATGGCGAGCACTACACCATAAGCCGCGGTGGTGCTGTTCTGCGTTTCAGCTATACCGACGAGAGCGTATGCGATACGCTTTATACTGGTCGTTTTTCAAGCTATGCCCTCTCGCCGAAGGAGGATATGGTGGTAGTGGGCAATAACTTCCGCCCCGTGTATCGTCGTTCGTTCTATGCCGATTACGATATCGTGACGGTGCCCGATGGCCGCATGGTACACTCACTCAAGGATATCCGCGATCTGTCGCTTTCGCCCGATTCGAAGATGATTGCCTATGCTAAGGATAACAACCTCTTCATTGCTGAACTGGGTGGCGCAGAGCGTGCCGTGACGAGCGATGGCGAGTGGAACAAGATTATCAACGCTACGGCCGACTGGGTCTATGAGGAGGAGTACGGTTTCACGAAGGCCTACGCCTTTTCGCCCGATTCGAAGAAGATTGCCTACCTGCGCTTTGATGAGAGCGAGGTGCCAATGTTTGAGATGATGCGCTTCGATGGCGATCTTTACAATAAACCCTATACATTCAAATACCCCAAGGCTGGAGACAAGAACTCGGTTGTTGAACTCTGGCTCTACGACATTGCTACGGGCCAGAAGAGAAAGATTGACGTAGGCGCTGAGAAGGATCAGTATGTGCCATTTATTGAGTGGACACCTGCGGGTGAGCTCTATTTCTTCCGCATCAACCGCAAGCAGAACCACTTTGAGGTGGTGCTGTGCCGTGAGTCAGGCGAGCAGAAGGTTATCTATGATGAGACCTCGCCTACATACGTTGAGCGTCCTGCGTTGAGTACTATTCACTTTATCGATGGCGATCAGTTCATCGTGCAGAATGAGACAGCTACAGGCTGGAACCATATCTATCTGCACTCTGTGGAGAAGGGTTTGGTGCGTGCTTTGACCTCGGGTGAGTGGCAGGTGACAAGCGTTGTGGAGGCTACCAAGGATAAGGTATACTACATGTCTACGGAGACCTCTCCGCTTTGTCGTAACCTCTACTCGATAGACTATAAGGGCAAGAAGAAGGAGCGTCTGACGGAGAAGGATGGTACCTACTCTATCTCGCCGAGCAAGGGTATGAAATATTACATCTCTAACTTTATCTCTGCATCGGCAGCGCGCGAGGTTGAGTTGCGTGATGGTAAGGGTAAGCTGATCCGCACCTTGGTTGAAAATCCCGAGATGGAGGAGCGTCTGAAGACTCTGCCCAAGAAGGAGTTCTTTACCTTCACCACCGAGCGTGGCGACGAGCTCAACGCATATATTATCAAGCCTCTGGATTTCGATCCGCAGAAGAAGTACCCCGTGCTACTCACACAGTACTCTGGTCCTGGCTCACAGCAGGTGGCCGATTCGTTCTCACTCGGTTGGGAGAATGTGATGGTTGCTAATGGCTATATCGTCGTTTGTTGCGACGGTCGTGGTACGGGCTACATGGGTGAGCATTTCAAGAAGCAGACCTATGGTAATCTCGGCGAGCTGGAGGTTGAGGATCAGATCTCATTTGCACGTTATATGGCTTCGCAGTCGTATGTTGATGCCGACCGCATC
>JAFOXS010000274.1 GCA_017391665.1 Alistipes sp.
CCCTGACGCATCAGACGCAGGATATACTCCGAGTGGTGCAACACCTCTATGCCCTCGAGGTTGTACTCCTCGCGCAGTACGCGCAAGCAGATGGGGCACGAGGTCACGAGTGTAGTGATATTGTGCTTGGCGAAGAGAGCCTTGTTGTAATCGACCATCTTCTGTGCCGAGTCGGTCTCTCCCGTCAGGCGCAGGGGGCGTCCGCAGCATACGCCGCCATCCTTGTCGGCCCACCACACCTTTTCGTGTGCCGTCTCGAAGATGCGCTGCATCGAGGTCATGGTGTTGGGCGTAAGCAGAGTCATGCAGCCTGCAAAGTAACCCACCTGACCCTCACCCTCCGATCGGTCCAGGCCACGCAGGTAGCTGTATCGGCCCTCGTTGGGGATGTTGCGCATCGATGTGCGGGAATTCAGTCGCAGGGTGTTGAGGTTGATGCCTACGGGACACGTCTGCTCGCAACGGCCACACATTAGGCAGTTGTTGGCAATCTTCTGCTGGAGCATGTTGTAACGACGGTCGCGCAGGAAATATACTGACTGCACATCGTTGATGCCGAGTTGCAGTTGCAACTGACAGGGGTCAATGCATATGCCGCAGCGTGAGCAAGCCTCCACCTCGAAGTTGTCGTACGACTTCTCCTTATCTTCGGGCTTTAAGCGGTAGTGACGCAGGAAGATAAGGGGTATCTCGGTGAAAATGTGCATGTAACGCGAGAAGGGCATGGCTACGAAGAATGTCCCCAGCGCCAGCGAATAGAGCCACCATATGGGTTCATATAAAGCCGATAGGACGTTGACGTCGATTACACTCGACAGGAGTGTACCGATGCCGCCCGTGAGGAATCCGCCACCGCCATATATCGCTGCCGTGATGCTCTCGGAGAGCAGTCGCACGGGGAAGATGAACCATAGCGACGATAGGGCTATGCGGTCGAATGTCGTGTGCTTTGTAGTACGCTTCATACCCATTGCACGCGAACGCATGCGCTTGAACCACGCCAGAGCTACACCCGAGAGAACGAACAGAAGCAGAAAATCCATCACAAAGTCAAAGAGTGGCTTATGCTCGGTGATGCCGTTCAGTGGTACGAAATATTTGAAGAATACATGTCCCTGCAGTGGTATCCACTCAAAGCCGAGGTAGGCTATTGTCTCGATCCAGCCTACGGCAATAAGCAGAAACCAGCCAAAGGCAAGGCTCATGTGCATATATCCGAGAAGTGGATTTACGCGGAATATGCGGCGGTGCAGCAACGACTCGCTCACCACCTCCACGATAGCCGTAAGGGTGCGGTGCGTAGGTATGCCCTTGACGATGAGCTTCAAATCACTCTTTGGCAGGTCGCGCAGCCACGATATGTATTTTATAAGTACGACGGCAAATAGAAATACCGTGCCTATTATAAAGGGGATACAGAATTTGGCAAAAAAGGTCATATTAGAAATCTCCAAGTTTACGTTTAATCAACATCACTACGCCGCGTGTGTTAATTCCTCGCGGACACAGCAGACGGCATTTGCCGCAGAGCATGCACTTGTTCATCTCAACATATGCTCCCTGATACTCGCCACGACGCACCAGAGTGTGCACCTTGCGGAAGTTGAACTCCGTAAGGTTGCCTGCCGTGCAGGTCGCCGTGCAGGTGCCACAGCCTATGCAGGTCTGCAGCTCGGGCATCTCGTGCATGATCTCGTTGCTCTTGCGCAGGTTGTTGCGGTCGATGTCGATTGTGCGGGGTTTGCTGATGGAAAATCCGAAATTTATCATCTTCTCTGCAGGTTAATTACTGTTTGCTGATCCACTCGGCAGCAGCCAGTGCAGCGGCCGTACCCTCATTGATAGACTCTCCGATGTTCTTCGGAGCTGTAATGGTGCCGGCGTAGAATATGCCCTCTACGTTGCTCTCTACGTTGCCCAGGAACGAATCTTTCGGCTGCATGAATCCGCTGGGCTGGCATTTTAGACCGCACTCCGCCTCCAGCGAGTGGTTCCAGTCGTTCGAACGCATGCCGATAAGCAGAACGAGCATGTCGATACCCATCTTAAGTGGGCGTCCCGTGAGTGTATCCTCGGCCTTGATCTGCAGACGGCCATCGATGGTGGGGCTCACCTCCGAGATGCGACCTCTGACGAAGTGTACGTTGTGCATGAGCTGTGCCTCGCGGTACATCTCCTCATAGCCAGGACCGAACATGCGGATATCCATGTAGAAGTTGAAAACGTCAGCTGTGGGGAACATCTTCTTAAGCTCGATAGCCTGCTTTACGCCCGTAACGCAGCACACCTTCGAGCAGTGGCGCTGGCACACCTTCTCATCGCGCGAACCCACGCAGTGCAGCAACGCGATGCGGCGGGGTGTCTGACCTGACGAGAGGCGTACCTCTCCCTTGTTGAACATGTGCTCGAGGTCGGCCGATGTCACGACGTTGTCGTATATGCCGTAGCCATACTCCTCCTTGAGTCGGGCGTCGAAGAGCGTGAAGCCGGTGGCGATAACCACTGCATCGCATTCGAGCTCCTCACCCGTAGAGAGTGTGACACGCTTGGCGGTAAGCTTCGTTGCCTCGCAGCCGGTGCGAATTGTAATATTCTCGGCCTGAGACAGGCGGCGACGTACCGCAGAGAGCACCTCGTCGGCGGATGTGAACGTGGGGAAGAGTACGTGCCATGAGCGGATCTTGCCACCCAGATCAGCCTCTTTCTCGATGATTGTGGCGGCAATGCCACGATCGGCAAGCGTGCAGGCGCACTGCATGCCGGCTATGCCACCACCAATGATTATAACGTGTTTCATAGTTAGAATTTTTTCCTGTAGATAGTCTCCTCCGAACAGCTGTTTACGATTGCTCGCTCGGGACGACCGATATATTTACCATTGCGGCCCAGATACTTCGCCGAGGGGTCATACTCTATACCCATCTTGTCGAGCAGGGGCTCTACATCAACCTGATGCATCTGCATGCCCAGCACCCATGGGTCGTAACCCAGCACCAGGCCGGCCATCTCCTCGTACGAGAGCACGGGAATACCCTGACCATTCTGTCCGTAGGTTGTACCCTCCATCTCGGCCAGGGTGTATTGCCACTTGTCGAGGAACATTGTACAACCCGGGCAGTTGCAGACAATAAAATCGGGCTTGAAAGGTGCCATACTCTCCAGTTTCTTGTGTGAGTTGGCTATTGAGTAACCTCGGTTTGCCTGCACCAGATAGTTGCGGAATCCGAAGCCGCAGCAGTGGCGACGCTCGGGATAATCGACAATCTCTCCGCCCCACGACTCAACCATGCCGGCCAGTACGTAGGGGAACTCCGATCCACCAACGCCCTTCTTGGGGAAAATCTTGGCGTAGTGGCAGCCGATATGCTCCACAACACGCAGGGGCTCGCCCGTGTGAACATTGACGAGTTTGCGTACGGCCTTGCGTGCAATCTCCTCGCGGTGGTGGAATATAACGTCCGAAGTGTGCGACAGATTCTTCGGAATCTTGAACTCGCGACCTGTAGCCTTAAAGAGGTTCTCGCGTGTGCGCTCCTCCGTCTCGGGGAACTCCTCCCATGTGTTCAGCAGCTCGGTGTAGATACCGAACGAGGTGATGCACGACGAGGTGAAGTTCTCATATCCAGCCTCCGACATCAGCGCAAACTGACGCGCCACGACGGTCATGATGGTCTCCAGAGGAACCACATCCGAGTGATAGCCGATACCCGTGCACGAAGTGTGCAGAGGGTCATCAAATATGTTGCGTCCCAGGTCTTTGCTCAGGATGTCAAGAAACACCTTCTCGCTGCCAGGGAAGAAGTTCTGGCGTATGCACGAACGAGCATAGTAGTAGTTGTCGTCGGCAATATCTTTCTGGTAATCAGTCCAGCTTGATCTTTTCATAGTTTAATAATGCTCGTTAGAATTGCGGGTATATACCTCCATGAAATACTCCTCGTCAGCGCCGTCAAAACCCATTTCGCGCGCCTTGCGGTCGGAGTGTTGCTCGATGGCATCGAAAAACTCCTTGCCGCCCGTTATCTCAAAGATGCGGTGAATCTCCTCCATCGTCTCGTCGCTGCATTTGCGCAGTGCGCCCGAGCCCTCCTTGCCATATACGGATGTAAACTGGCCATATATCTGCTCGTCGTTGTCGATGATCCACTTCCATACGGTTCCCTGCTCGGGGTGAAGCTCGGGGCGTATGTTGCGGGGTGTGAGGCAGTAGCCCGTGCGAAGGATATTATCGCCAATGGCACGCTTCAGAGCCAGTTGCTGACGGCCCTTCTCGCTCTCAACGAAGAATCCCAGCTTCTGCGACAGAGTGCGCAGAGCCTGAATAACATAGGCTGGGGTGTTGCCTCGCGGACAACGCGGACGGCATGACATACATTCGCCACAGTACCAGATGGTCTCGCTCTTGAGCAACTCCTCGATAGCCTCGTCGTCGCGTGTCTGAACGATACAGACAATCTGGCGAGGGTCGTAGTTATAGAAAGCTGCTGCGGGACATACGGCGGTGCAGACGCCACAATTCATGCAGGCCGTAAGGCCCTCACGAAGGCGCACATCCTCTAATAGCATATCGAAATATTTTGCCATAAAAAAAGTAACTTTGCTTGTGGCAAAGTTACTCTTAATCGTTGACATAACGGGTGGTATAAATACCTATTTTTCTACTCTTTTATGCGCTCGTATAACTCAAATGCAAAGGGATATGGATACTTCTCGCCCAACTCAAACTCTTCGCGCGAGAGGAGTCTCCACTTGCTCTCATCCCATGCGGGGAATGACGTATCACCCTGGTAATCGTGCTCTACGCGTGTGAGATAGAAGCGGTCGGCAACCTCGAGCGCCAGGGCATAGATCTGCGCTCCGCCGATGATAAATACCTCCTCCTCAGCGGGAAAGAGTGCTATTGCCTGCTCCAGCGAACCCACTACCGTGCAACCCTCAATCTCCTGTGTCGTGCGGCTGATTACCACATTTTGGCGATTGGGCAGGGGACGGCCCAGCGACTCGTAGGTCTTACGACCCATAATTACGGGGTGTCCCGATGTGGTGCGACGGAAGAAACGCATATCCTCGGATATGTGCCACAGCAGTGCATTTTTATCTCCTATAACGCCGTTTCTGGCAACGGCAACAATGATGCTTAACATACTCTACTCGTTAGAATGACATGGGAGCCTTGATTGTGGGGTAGGGGTCGTAGCCCTCCAGCGTAAAGTCCTCGTAGCGGAAGTCGAAAACTGACTTCACGTCGGGATTAAGATGCATCGTGGGCAGCTTGCGCGGTGTGCGTGAGAGCTGCTCCTGCACCTGATCCATGTGGTTGAGGTAGAGGTGCGTGTCGCCCATTGTGTGTACAAATTCGCCCGGCTGCAAGCCGCACTCCTGTGCTATCATCATCGTCAGCAGAGCGTACGATGCGATGTTGAACGGCACGCCAAGGAATGTGTCGCAGCTACGCTGATAGAGCTGGCACGAGAGGCGTCCCTCGGCCACATAGAACTGGAACAGCACGTGGCACGGAGGCAGAGCCATATCCTCGACCTCGGCAACATTCCACGCTGAGACGATCATACGACGTGAATTGGGATTTTTCTTTATCGTCTCTATCACCTGGCGAATCTGGTCAATTGCGCCACCGTCGGGACGGGGCCAGCTGCGCCACTGATAGCCATATACGTGGTTCAGGTCGCCATATACGTAACCTTCAATCGGTGAGGGTGTCTGCTGCTGAGCCGCCGCCAGAAACTCCTCCATCGACAGGGACTCAACGCCCTGAGCCTGACACAATTCGCCATAGTAGCGGTAGGCGTCATTATCCCATATGTGGACGCCGTTATCCACCAGATATTTGATATTGGTGTCACCGGCCAGGAACCACAGCAACTCATGGATAATGCCCTTCAGAAAGACACGCTTTGTGGTGAGCAGGGGGAATCCCTCGCCCAGATCGAAACGCATCTGATGACCAAAGACACTGCGTGTGCCCGTGCCTGTGCGGTCGCCCTTAACTACGCCTTCGCGCATGATTCTCGCCAAAAGTTCGTGGTACTGTTTCATCTCTAAAATGTTTTTAATGATATACGCCCGTCTCTATCCATCGCGGCATATTTTACTTCGGCATCCCAGTTACTCAAAAACAGCACGCGCAGATGCTCCTCCGCGTGGTCGTAGGGGTAGTGCATATGTCCGAATACGACGTAGTCGGTTGTCGTATTGTGTCTCTTGTAATCTCTGGCGTAGTCGATCAGAAACTCCAGCGATGAGGGGGTAATATGATCCTTGAGGTGAGATTTGCGCGACTTGCCACTCCACCACTGCCCGAATTTCAGGGCCAGGTCGGGATGCACGCACCAGGAGAAGAGCTTGCGCAGAATTCTGGAACGGAAGCAGGTGTTCATAAGACGGAGCATAGGCTGATTGCCCACATTCATATTATCGCCGTGCGCTATAAAAACCTCCTTGCCTGCGAGAGTCATATGCTGAGGTTTGAAGAAGGTCTTAACGCCACACTCCTTCTCCAGATAGTCGCGACACCACATGTCGTGATTGCCGATGAAGAAGTAGATCTTAACGCCACGATCCGTGAGCTCGGCCAGCTTGCCCAGCACGCGCACGAATCCTTTGGGGATCACCCTGCCATATTCAAACCAAAAGTCGAAGATGTCGCCCACCAGAAATATGGCGTCGGCATCTTCGGCTACTTTGTCCAACCATTTCACGAAACGTTGCTCGGTGCGACGAGAGAAGGTCTCATCGCCCGCTCCGAGATGAACGTCCGAGGTGAAATAGTACATGTTAGATATGTTTCTTGATGGCCTTCTCCAAATCCTCGCCACCCAAATCCTTGCCTGCAATGTTACCCGTGCGGTCGATCAGGAAGTTCGACGGCAGAGCGGTAATGTTATATGCACCAACGGCAGGCGAGTTGCTGCCCTGGAAGTCGCATACGCTGATCCATGGCAACTGCTGCTGCTGAATGGTATTCACCCACAGAGCCTTCGAGGTGTCAACAGCCACCTGATAAATCTCCAGACCCTGGTCGTGATACTTCTCGTAGATATTCTTCAGATCGGCATTGAATGCGTTGCTGTTGCCGATAGCCGCTGACCAGAAGTGCAACAGGATAACCTTACCCTCCAGATCAGAGAGGTTCTGCACCTTGCCATACATGTCGGGCATAGAGATCTCGGGGAAGCTTGACTCGCTCACCTGCGAGAGCAGGCTGATCTGTGCATCCATACGAGCAATCTGGCTACGCAACAGAGGCAGATAGTGGCTCTCGGGATAGCTCTGCTCCAAGGCCTCGGCAACGGTACGGTAGTAGATTACGTCGCTGTCGCCATTGAAGAGGTTTGTGTCGCCCGGCAGACGCTGATAGAGCGCATACACGGCAGCGATGCGATCCTTGTTCTCAACGATGAAGCGCAACTGAGCTCGCTTGATGGCATTCTTCTTCTGTGTGTACTCAACGGCCAGGCTGTGACGCTGATCGTCGCTCAGATCATTAGCCGTAAGCTGTGACATGATCTTGTTCAACTCTACGGCACCCTCAACATACTCGTGGTTGAAAGCGTGCAAAAGCTCCGACTCCTGCGATCCCTCAACCGTGTAGTTGCGCAGGGCATTGCCTGCCGAGTTTACTGATACCTTGTCGCCACCCTGCAAAAGCAAAGGAATACGGTTGCCGTCATAGACCAAATGGTAGAGTGTAGGGCTCTTTGCGTCGACGCTCTCCAGAAGGAATGCGAACGAGCCCTCGTCGTCGAGAGTAACCGAGTCGATAAGGTTCTGCTCGAGAACGGTTGACTGCTCCAAATATACCGTTTTAGCCTCCGTGCCTACAAAGCGGCCGGCGATTTTTACCTTCGATGATTGGCATGAACTCAATGCCAAAAGCAGCACTACGGCTGCATAAAAAAACTTGTTCATTCCCACAATGTGTTTCATTCGAAATACAAATATAACATTTTTTCGGAATAACGCAAAATTACTTCTGCGAATTGTGGCGCATTACCCCCTCGCCACTATTTTTTCTTGGGCCCATATTGGGGCGATTTTTCTGATTGTGCTGTTTCTGCTGTCCGTTTTTTGCGCCAGCCTTCATCATCGGGCGCTGAGGCCCTTTTTGCGGACGTGCCGAAAAGTGTTGTTTATACTCGCTGCGGAGATTATTCAAAGCAACTTCGTCGATTTCGATGCCACCTTCGGACATTCGCTTTATATCTTTTATGATCACCTCGTTGTTGGGATGCTCCTGGTTGTATTCGAAGCTCTTTGCTCGCATGTAACGGGCCAGCGAATCGATGGCGACGGCTGTAGCCTCGCGATCCTCCTCGGTGCATAGCTTGCGCAGCATATGCTCCACATATTTGCCGTAGTGCTTGTAGGTAATTCGCTCCTGCGAGTAGAGCATCTTGCGCGGCTTGATCATCAGTTCGTCGCGCGTGGGACGCGGATAAGGCGAATCGACATCCAGTTGAAAATCAGACATTATGAAGAGGTGATCCCACAACTTGTGAGTAAAATCTGCCGTATCGCGCAGCAGCGGTTGCAGATTGCCCATGACGGCAATGACGGCGCGAGCCTGACGGTTACGCTCCTCGCGATCCTCGATTTGCATTAGTTGATCCACCATTTCGTGGATGTGACGTCCATACTCGGGCAGATAGAGTCGGCGACGTGTGTAGTTGTAATTCTGTTTCATAAAAAAGTGCGGTTTAACACTTTGCACATTGCTTTTCAGATGCTTTTAAAAGGCTGTAACACGCTCTGTTCGTATGTAGTGCATAAACCGTTTAGGAATTAAAAGAGGGCCTGCTTGCACTCGGCGGCACGATGGCCTGAAGATTGGAGTGTCCGAATAAAGAGGCTATCTTTGGTTGTGCAAAGTAAGTGTAAAAATCTCAAAAATCAAAATATGGCAAAAGTTTTAATACTAGAACAATCAAAAAGTATGCGAAACACTCTGCGCGAGAGACTCGAATTCGAGGGCTTCGCCACGGCCGTTGCCGAGCGGGGTGATGTGTCGGAGAGCGTGGTGGCGCGTCGTGGATATGATGCCATCCTGGCGGGTAGTCAGGCCGAGGATCTGGCGTCGCTGGGAGTACCTTTTATAATAGTTACATCTGACGGCTCGATTGAAGAGGCGGTGAGTGCCGTGAAGTGTGGCGCTGAGGATTATATCACCGCTCCGGTCGATATGAATCGCCTGCTGGGATCGTTGCGCCGCATTGTGGAGCGTGAGGAGGCCGTTGTGCAGCCTCAGCTATCACCAGCCCGACGACGTCGTGTCGCTACCACATCGGAGCAGATCATCGGCTCCTCGCCCGCTATAGAGCATGTGCGTTGCCTGATTGAGAAGGTTGCCCCCTCCGATGCACGTGTGTTGATTACGGGCGAGAATGGAACGGGCAAGGAGCTTGTAGCCCGTTCACTGCATGATAAGAGTGCCCGTGCTGGAGCTCCATTTGTTGAGGTTAACTGCGCCGCTATCCCCTCGGAACTTATCGAGAGCGAGCTTTTTGGTCACGAGCGCGGAGCCTTCACCTCGGCTATCAAGCAGCGCCGCGGTAAGTTCGAACAGGCCAATGGCGGTACGCTCTTTATGGATGAGATCGGCGATATGTCACTCTCGGCGCAGGCCAAGGTGTTGCGTGCCCTGCAGGAGAATAAGATCAGTCGCGTGGGTAGCGACAAGGATGTAAGCGTTGATGTAAGGGTGGTAGCTGCTACCAATAAGGATATACGTGCCGAGATAGAGCGAGGTAACTTTCGCGAGGATCTCTACCACCGCCTGAGTGTTATACTGATTAAGGTGCCACCGCTGCGTGAGCGCGCGGGCGACATTGCCGAGCTGGTCGATTATTTTGTCGAGCAGATAGCCACCGAGCATCACATCTCGCCAAAGCGCGTGGATTCGGAGGCGAAGAGGGCGCTGTCGGCCATGCCCTGGAGCGGAAATATCCGCGAGCTGAGAAATGTTGTCGAGCGGCTGATGATTCTCAGCGGCGAAGTGGTGACGGCCGAGGATGTCAGGATGTATTGTTAAATAAAAAAAGGCTGTGAAGACAGCCTTTTTATCTATAAAGTATCTCGCGTAACTCCTCCACCGTATCGGCTATGGCATGGGGCTCATGCATCTCCAGCTCCTCACGTGAGCGGAAGCCCCAGCTCACTCCAACGCCATGTATCGAGGCATTGCGTGCTGTCTGCATATCTACGCCCGAGTCGCCTATCATATAACAGTTTTGGCGCTCGATGCCTGCCTTCCCGAGAATCATATCCACCAGAGCCGTATCTGGCTTGAGAGGTACTCCCTCGCGGTTGCCGCAGATCTCGACAAAGTCGATTGTGGGGAAGAATTTTCTGATCAGCTTCTCCGTCCCGGCCTGGAATTTATTCGATGCAACGGCCAGATGAGCGCCGTCGCGCTGCAGATCGCAGAGTAGTTCGACCATGCCATCATAGGGCACCGTCTTATGGTCGATATGCTCGATGTAGAAATCCACAAAGTCCCTGCGTGCTGCGGCTACATAGTCGGGTGTGCGCAGCTCCTCGGGCAGAGCTCTCTCCACAAGGCGCATGATGCCATTGCCCACAAAGGAGCAATACTCCTCGTAGGTGTGCGTAGGCAGATTGCGAAGCGCGAGCATATGATCGCACGCCGTTGCCAGATCGCCGATGGTGTTGAGCAGTGTGCCGTCAAGGTCGAATATGAATAGTCTATTCTGCATTCTCTTCTCGTTTGTAAATCTTGTAGCCTATAGCCGAGATGATAACCGACATTATGGGGCTTACCAGGTTGAATATGCAGTAGGGCAGGTATGTGAGTGTCGCTACACCCAGCACGGTCGACTGTGCCATACCACACGTGTTCCAGGGGATGAGTACCGATGTAACCGTTGCCGAGTCCTCCAAGCTGCGGCTCATCAGACGACGCTCCAGATGGCTGTCGTCGTAGAGCTTGCGGAAGAGGTTACCCGTAAGGATAATCGAGATATACTGGTCGCCCGTTGTGAGGTTGAAGAATATACCCGAGCATACGGTCGAACCCACCACACTCACCGTGCGGCGTGCTATGCGGACAAATATCTGCGAGATAGCGGTCAGCATACCGCTGCCATACATCACACCGCCAAAGCACATGGCGCAGATGACGAGCCACACTGTATTCATCATGCCACCCATGCCGCTTGTCGCTACCAGATCGTTGAGCAGCGTGTTGCCTGTCTCTATTGCGGTGTCGGTCGTAGCGACCTGTATCACAGCCTTGAGCGAGGTCATGAATGAGGGCTGGCCAGCCTGTGAAATACCAGCAATGATATCGGGCTGAGCCACAACCATCGCTACAGCGGCCATTGCTGCCGAGGCAAAAAGGGGGATGATTGCGGGCAGACGCTTCGAGATAAGTATTGCCGTGGCTACGGGAACAAGCAGCAGCCATGGTGAGATGTTGAACGTGGAATCAAGAGCCTGCGAAATCTCATTTGCATCCGTCAAGGCCGTGGGCGATAATGACAGGCCCATGATGGTAAAGACTACCAAGGCGATGATAATCGACGGAGTGGTGGTAATCATCATATATTTAATGTGCTTGAAGAGTGGCACCTCGGCTGTCGATGAGGCCAGAACCGTGGTGTCGCTCATAAGCGAAATCTTGTCACCGAAATATGCGCCCGAGATAATAGCACCTGCGATCCATCCATCCTCAAAACCCAGTGCGCGGCCAATGCCCATCAATGCTACACCGATGGTGGCAATTGTCGTCCACGACGAGCCTGTGAGCAGCGAGATTACGGCGCAGATAACGCACGATGCGGGAAGAAATATTGAGGGGTGGAGAATTTTGAGTCCGTAGTAAATAAGCGTCGGTATGATGCCGCTGGCCATCCATGTGCCGGCAATGGCACCGATCAGAAGTAGGATAATCAGTGCGGGCGTTGCGCTGCGCATATTCTGCACAATAGCATCCTCCAGCTGCTGCCAGCGGTAGCGATATAGGCCTATGGCAATGGCTGTACACACGGCCGATGCCGTCAGCAGCGACAACTGGCTGCCTCCCGCTATGGCGTCACCACCAAATAAATTGATGGTCAGCGCCAGGAAGATGACCAGCACTGCAAGGGGCACAAGGGCTACGATGGTTGATGGTTGCTTTTGTATGCTATTTGTACTCATATTTATAATTTTACCGCCTGCAAAGATACACAAAACATATAAAACAAGGCCTAAATATGTAAAAAGTTGGCATACGAAGTGGTACAATGTCACCCAAAATGTGTATATTTGCATTATACAGCATAGGAAATTATGGTAAGACTATCTATTGTAATTGCAACATATAACCGTTCGGCGATGCTGATGCAGACCCTGCAGTCGGTTGTCGAGCAGACCTTGCCACGAGAGGAGTGGGAGTGTGTGGTTGTGAACAACAACTCGTCGGATTCGACCGCTACCAACTTCGAGGCCTTTGCGGCGCGCTACCCCGATTATAACCTCCGCATGGTGCTGGAGCCCAATCAGGGCCTCTCATATGCCCGTAATCGTGGTATCCGCGAGAGCGAGGGCGAGTATATCGCCATCGTTGATGACGACGAGCGCATAGCACCCGAGTTCGTAGCCTCATATGTGGCTCTGTTTGACGATGTACCCGACGCTGTGGCGGCTGGTGGTCCCATTGTGGCGGAGTATCCTACGGGGCGTCCTCGCTGGATGTCCTCCTTTACGGAGCGACCCATCGCTAACACGATGTATTTCGGCGACGCGGTTCGTGAGTTCCCGCGCGGTCGTGTGCCGGGAGGAGGCAATATGGCGCTTAGACGCAGTGCAGTGCGTCGCTATGGCGTCTTCGATACATCGCTCGGATATGTGGGCGAGACGCTGATCGGTGGCGAGGAGAGCGACCTGTTCGAGCGCCTGCAGATTGCCGAGGCTAAATATTACTACGTGCCCAAGGCTGTGATGTACCACATCATCCCCAAGGAGAAACTCACTACCGAATATCTGAGCCGCCTGAGCTATAATGTTGGCGTGAGTCAGTTGCGTCGTGCTCGCTACTATCATCGCAAGGGTCGTGTGCGTGCAAAGGAGTGTGTTAAGTGGCTCGCTACGTTGGCTTTGGCTGCATGGTATGGCATAACACTGCAGTGGAGCAAAGCCCGCTACCTCATTATTATGCGCTACAATATCACGCGAGGTTTGTGGAGTGAATAAAATAAGAACGTGTCTAACAAGGTGATTTCTGCGTTACGCTTGCCCTCGAAATCCTCATTTACGCCTCAGTAAACTGCGGTTTCTCAGGCTTCGCAGGCCTTGAAATCCCTCTTGTGATACACGTTCCGAAAGAATTGGGGCTGTTCAACGTTCTTGTTGGACAGCCCCTTATTTTATAGTGTATTTTACATTGACAGGATACGAACCAGATCTACATCCTTCAGATCCATCTGCTGAGAGTGGGCGATAGCGCGCTTGAAGGGGACATAGACATAGTCGCCGTTCTTGATTCCGATCATCACGTTGCGCTGACCCTCCGACAGAGCCTCGATAGCCGTAGCACCCATCTTCGATGCCAGGATACGATCCTTCGCCGTGGGTGAACCACCACGCTGCAGGTGACCCAGAATAGTCACACGGGCATCAAACTCAGGGAACTCCTTCTTGATACGCTCGGCCATACCCATAGCACCGCCCGTAGCCTTGTTCTCTGCAACGAGCCCGATAGCAGAGCTCTTGCTCTTGCGGAAGCCGTTGTGGATAAGCTCTGCCAACTGGTCCACCTCCATCTCACGCTCGGGGATGATGGCTGCCTCGGCACCCGAAGCGATAGCACCGTTGAGTGAGAGGTAGCCTGCCGTGTTACCCATAACCTCGACGAAGAACAGACGGTCGTGGCTCGATGCTGTGTCGCGCAACTTGTCCACCGCCTCGATGATGGTGTTCAGCGCAGTGTCGTAGCCGATGGTCTCGTCGGTACCGTCCACGTCGTTGTCGATCGTGCCGGGCAGACCTACGATAGGCACATCAAATTCGTTGGCAAAAATCTGTGCTCCCGACAGCGAACCGTCACCACCGATAACAACCAGTGCGTCGATACCTGCAGCCTTCATGTTGTCGTAAGCCATCTGGCGACCCTCGGGTGTGCGGAACTCCTTGCTACGAGCCGTTTTGAGCATTGTGCCACCCTTTTGGATGATATTACTTACGCTACTTGACGTAAGGTCGATGATCTTATTTGTTACC
>JAFOXS010000208.1 GCA_017391665.1 Alistipes sp.
CTGCACGGCGAACTCCTCGCCAGAAGCAAAATAAGAGTCCAACTTACTTCCGCACGATGCAGTCATCACTACCACAGCCGACACCATCGTAAGGCGTACAAAGGCTGAAAAGATGTTCTTTAGCTTCATAATATTTTAGTTTTAGGTTTTTTCTTCTCTACCACTACTTCATCAGCAGTATCACATAGGCTACATAGATGGCCAGATAGATCACTCCCTCGAAGCGAGTTATGCGACGCTGACCGATAGCCAAAGCCGACAGGAGTAACAACACTGACGAGCCAAATACCATCCACACATCGAGCGGTGTGATGCCACCCATTGTTAGCGGTTTGATAAGGCCGCTGGTACCCAGGATAAGCAGGATGTTGGCAACGTTTGAGCCGATGACATTACCCAGCGCCAGCGAGAGCTTGCCATTGGCGATAGCCGAGAGGCTCGATGCCAGCTCGGGAAGCGATGTGCCGGCAGCAACGATGGTAATGGCGATAACGGCCTCGCTAACGCCCCATGCGCGGGCGATCGACGTAGCCGACTCAAGGCAGGTATTACCTCCATAGATCAGACCTGCCAGACCCACGATGATATAGATGATGACGCGCCCCCAGCCCATAGACGATGAGTCACCTGCGCTCTCCTCCTCGGGCGCGCCCTGCTTAGCCGAGCGTACCGAATACCAGATAACGGTTACGTACAGAGCCAGCATGATGGCTCCCTGCCAGCGGCTGATACCCTGGCCTATATAGAGAGCGAAGAGAAGCATCAGCAGCGAAGCACCGATGCAGATAGGAATATCACGTCGTACATTCTCCTTGGTAAAGACCATCGGGCGCACCAGTGAACAGATACCCAGGATGATGAGTGTATTGAACAGATTCGAGCCCGTAACATTTCCGATAGCCATATCGGTGCTGCCCTTCAGGGCCGACATAACACTTACGGTAAGCTCGGGCATAGAGGTGCCCACTGCCATCACGGTCAGACCTATGATAAATTCGGGTACGCGGAATCGGGCTGCCATACCCACGCAGCCTTTGGTCAAAAGTTCGGCTCCAACGGTGAGAATCACCAAACCGAGTAGAAGAAATAAATAATCCATTGTCTATTTTAATTAAACACTATTTCCTACTTCATAAGCAGCACCACATATCCGACATAAATAGCCAGATACATGAGACCCTCAGCACGGGTAATGCGACGTCGGCCGATAGCCAAAGCCGAGAGCAGGAGTACTACGGCAGCGCCAACGACCATCCACATATCAATGGGCGTAATGCCACCCATGGTCAAAGGCTTGATAGTGCCACACATACCCAGAATAAGCAGGATATTGGCTACGTTCGAGCCGATGATATTACCCAGCGCCAGCGACAACTTGCCACTTGCCGTAGCCGCCACACTCGATGCCAGCTCGGGAAGTGATGTACCCGCAGCGACGATAGTGATGGCGATGATAGCCTCGCTGACACCCCACGCACGAGCGATAGCCGTTGCCGAGTTGAGGCAGAGGTTACCACCATAGATAAGACCTGACAGACCGATGGCGATAAAGAGTATCACCTTACCCCAGCCCATCGTGGCCTCCGTCTGCGTGCCATCGTCGGTGCCTGCCTCCATGTCGGGAGCATCCTGCTTTGCCGAGCGGATAGAGTAGAGTACAAATGCGATGTACAACAGGAACAGGATAATACCCTCCAGGCGACCAATACCCTCGGGTGAGCCGATATAGAGAGCCATCACCAGCAACAACGCCGACACAGCGATGCAGATGGGTATATCGCGGCGGATATTCTCCCTGGTAAAGACCATCGGGCGCACCATAGCGCAGATACCCAGGATGATAAGGATGTTAAATATATTAGAACCTGTAACATTACCGATAGCCATATCGCTATTGCCATTGATGGCCGACAGGGTGCTCACGGTAAGCTCGGGCATCGAGGTACCCACAGCCATCACGGTAAGTCCAACAATAAATTCAGGAACACGGAAGCGTGCGGCCATGCCCACGCAACCCTTCGTCAGCATGTCGGCGCCCACGGTAAGCAACGCCAGACCGACGATTAAAAGTATATAATCCATTTCTGTATTTTTTACTCTCTGCTCAGTGCGAGCAATTCGCCCAGCACTGAAATGTTCTCTGCGATAAGGTCGGGCTGACGTGGCGCCTTGTCGGCCACATCGAGCGTCGTCTCTCCCGAGAGCACCAGCACACCGAAGGCACCCGCATTGAAGGCCATCTCGATGTCGGTATAGATGCGGTCACCCACCATAGCCACCTCATCGGCGCGCACACCGTAGCGCGACTGCACACCCGTAAGCATCGTGGGATCGGGCTTGCCGAGCACGATGTCGGGCTGACGGCCCGTAGCATGCTCGATGCACTTGCATATTGAGCCGCAATCCACCAGCACGGTAGGCTGATCCGTCGGGCACACGCGGTCGGGGTTGGTAGCAACGTAGGGTAATCCCTGCTGCACCCAGTAGGCCGCACGGCACAGGCGGTCGTACTCAAGCGTCTTGTCAAAGGCCACGACAACTGCATCGGGACGGTCCTCGGCCGAATTAGCCGTAGGCTCAAATCCAGCGCGTACGAACTCCTCGGTCATAGAGGGCGTGCCGAGAATAAAGAGTCGGCGCGCGTCGGGATAGCGCGTGCGGATGTAGTCGATGGTGGCAAGAGCCGTAGTGTACATCTCCTCCTTGGTAGCTTCGATACCCATACCTGCGAGCTTATGCAGATAGTCGGCAATCGAGGTCGAGGGGTTATTCGTCAGAAACGAATAGGTGATACCCATCTCGCGCAGACGCTGCAAGAAAGGTCGCGTATAGGGAAAGAGCGACTGCCCCATGTATATGGTGCCATCCATATCCAGAGCAACATGACGAATATGCGAGAGACGCTCACGCAGCGCCTCACTGTCATATATCGATCGAAACTTATTAAACATTATTTTATCTTTAGTAAATTTGGGTTTTCATTCATTTTGCTATCCTCGCGTGGTAAGCTTATCAAGGTCTTTTACTGCGAGGATTATTCCTGTCGAGGCTACTCGTTCATTACCTCCTCGCGGCGAATCTCACGCAACTCACGTGCCGGCACACCGCCCACAATCATATTCGGAGCCACATCCTTATTGACAACCGCTCCGGCGGCGATGATAGCATTCTCGCCAATGGTCACACCAGGCAGAATCATCGCACCCGCGCCAATCCACACATTACGACCAATGTGGATGGGTGCTGTAACAAGCGTATGACGCCGTGCAGGCTCCTCGGGGTGTCCCTCGGTGAGAATCTTCACATCGGGGGCGATGAAGACGTCGTCCTCGATGGTGATGCCACCCTGATCGAGGAACGTGCAGCCGAAATTAATAAATACACCCTTTCCTACACGGGTATTCTTGCCGAAGGCTGTATAGAAGGGCGGAAACATACGCGCCTCCACGAGCTCCTGCCCCCAAATCTGCGAGAGCAGCGAGGTAATCTCGTCGGGCGTATGATACTTGCCATTGAGTTCAGCGACAAGCGCACGAGTCTTCTCAAACTCCTGCCACAGCGCGGGATAATCGGGGTCGTCGTGTGTAATCAGATCGCCACGACGCATACGTTCAATAACGTTACTCATCTTTTGACTCCTCCTCTGAAATAATAAAATCCGTTATATCCATCTCGCGCATCTGCGTGATGGCCTTGGGGAAGATGGTACGGAAACGCATCATCTCGATTATGGCCTCCTCCTTGGTTAGGTACTCACCCGCAGCGACGTAGAACGAGGGGCTCTGGTAGTACATCTGCACCTCGATGTCGGGAAAATTCTCCTCGAACTTCTCCTTCGCCTCCACGGCATTCTCTCGGGCGCGCGACGAGTTGTCCGAGAGCAGCAGGATGGTGTAGCCATTCACCTTCGTGCGGCGCGGACGGCTCTCCACCTGACGCACCGACTCCGACACATCGCTCTGCTCCACGACGGTGACCTTATTGCCACCCACGGCCAGACGGCTCTTCATGGCCGACACACTCTGTGCCGAGGCATCCGTGGCAAGCACTGCAAAGAGTGCCACGAAAAATATTTTCATCAAAGTCTTCATATCTGTTTCGTTACTTGTTTTCTCCATTTATCATCTGCCACAATATCTGCAACTGCTCAGGGCTCAGCACCCTTTCAAGAGGCATAGGTTCCTGCTCATGCTTAATGTATGCCATGCGTGAGCGCAGAGCCACCTGCCAGTCTATGGCCATCTGGTCGGCCTGCTCGCGCTGCAACGCCTCACGAAAGGCCAGCGTCTGCGACGTGCGCTGCACGGCAAGATGCAGAGGCAACTCCACAACGCTGCGACTGCGGGCCGGCACCACGACCTTATCCTCGAGCGTGAGCATAGCCACACGACGCGAGGAGTAGCTTATCCTGCAGCGGGCCGAGAGCAGCTTGATGCGTGCCGAGGGGTTTTCAACATCCACACTAAGCAGCATATGCGACGGCCAGCCGTCCCTCTCATCGAGTGTCTGCACCTCCACGCCATGAATCACGGGCATAGCCTCGTGGCCACACCCGACAAGGAGCAGACTACAGAGCGCTATGAACCATGCACGCCACATCGTTATGGCTTTTGACCGATATAAATCTGCGCAATGCCCAGGCTCAGGCTCTTGCGACGACACTCCTTAAAGCCGGCATGGCGCATGATGTCGAGGAAACGCTCGGGATCGGGGAACTCCTCGATCGAGTCGGGCAGGTAGTCATATGCCTTGCGGTCCTTCGAAATAAGGCCACCCACGGGCTTCATCACATGGTTCGAGTAGAGTCGGTAGAAGTATCTTACCAGCGGGTTGCGCGGCGTTGAGAACTCCAGGATGACGATATGGCCTCCAGCAGTGAGCGTACGGCCAATCTCGAGCAGCGAGCCATCGATATCGCCGAAGTTACGGACACCGAATGCCACCGTCACAACATCGACAACACCATCGCCTATATCCAAACGCTCGGCCTCGCCCTGATAGAGGGCAATGTGGTCATCCAGACCCTGACGGCGCACCTTCTCGGCCGCCACAGCGAGCATATTCTCCGACAAATCCACACCCATGATGTGAGCCTTCGGGATTCGTTTTGCCATTTTGATTGCCAGATCGCCCGTACCTGTTGCAAGGTCGAGGATACGCTGGGGCTTCATCCTGCGCACGAGGCGCACCACACGACGGCGCCACAGTTTATCGATCGAGAACGAGAACAGATGGTTCAGACGATCGTACGTAGGTGCGATGTTGTCGAACATCTGCTGCACCTCCTCTTTTTTGGTTTTTTGAGAGTTATATGGTTTCATAATCTACAATTTATAGCGTAGTGTTCGCTCGGGCTGTATGCCTGCCACCACCACCGAGGGCAGAAGCATAACCACAATGGCCACCGCAAAGGCGCCCACGTTGAGCCAGAGCCACCACCAGCCAATATCTATGGGCAGCACCGAGAGCATATATCCCGTAGGATCGAGCCTGATGACCTGCCACTGCCACTGCACCAGCGCCAGCACACCGCCGACAAGGTTGCCCCACACCGCACCACGCACAAAAATCAGCGCTGCACGATAGAGGAATATGCGCCTGATGGCTGCCGTACGCAATCCCAGAGCCTTCAGCGCACCAATCATGCCTATGCGGTCGAAGACCATGATGAGCATTGCCGCCGCCATATTAAAAAGCAGCACCACCATCATGATGATAACCACGGCACGTGCTATGACCGTATGTGCCTGCATCCAGTCGAAGATGACGGGGTGTCGCATCCGTAGCGTTGCCGCCAGTGTCGATACGAAGCCTTCATCCTGGCCTGCCTGCAGAAAGATCTCCTCATCCAGAGCTGCCGCCACATCGCCCAGCTGATAGCCATCTGCAATGGCCACATCGTAGCCCGACACACGATCGTCGGCAATGGCCACCTCGCGTCGTACGTCGCGCTCATCACACAGGGCCACCACGCGGTCCATCTCCTCGAAGCCTGTGTGATAGAGCCCCACCACTCGGAAGGCATC
>JAFOXS010000186.1 GCA_017391665.1 Alistipes sp.
ACTGAACTATGGAAAACTTTTCGCCACTATCTGTTATCCAGAAGAAGATAATCCAACGGGCCAGCTCGGCTGTTGCCCGCATACAGCCATTTACGATATTTGTATCGTGTGTGGGTATTCTTTTAGCCTACCTTACGGGTATGTACGCTTCGGGGTCGATCCACTCCGCCTCGCGGTGGATGGGAGCCATACTCTCCTGCACATCGGTTATCACCGTACTGCAGATGCCCTCATACGAGGAGTCCATCCGACCGAGCATAATGCGTGTTGTGGGCACATTTCTCGGAGCCGTCATAGCATACATATATCTGCGCTTGCTGCCCTTCTCGGTTGTGGGGATGCTGTGTGCCGTATTTGCACTCGAGGCGCTATGCATGCTGCTCGACATTTACAGATATGGTCGCATAGCAACCATCACGATGGTCATCATTCTGCTCGTAAAGCAGATGTCGCCCGAGAGCGACCCGATTGTAAACTGTTCGCTGCGTTTCTTCGAGTCGGCCGTGGGTGTAGGTGTCGGGCTGGGCGTGAGATGGAGCATCGAGCGGTGGAACGCCTGGCGACGCAAACTCCTCCACATGGGGCAGAGCGAAGATGGGCAGAGTGTGGCAATGGACTCTATGCCGCTGCGCTGGGGACATCTGCGCGTTGTGATGGTGGCATCGCTCGGGCAACTGACGGGCGGAGCACTATCCACGCTGATAGGCGTTGTGCTGCCACTCATGCAGGTGGTAAGCCACAGCCACCTGTCCCCTCTCACGCAAGGCATACTGGCCTCAATGAGCCTTATAGGCATTATGGTGGGATCGATACTCATCGGACGCTGGAGCGATGAGCGTGGCTATCTGCGATACCTGCGTCTCTCGCCAGCAGTGATTCTCGTCGGCGCTACGGTGGCGATGTTCTCAACCTCGGTCGTAGGGCTGGCCACAGGACTGTTTATGATGGGGTTTGGCGTGGGTGGAGAATATAGTCTCGACTCTGATTACATATCGGAGATCTTGCCGCGACGCTGGCGCATGTTCATGGTAGGCGTAGCCAAATCCTCGTCGGCCATAGGCAACATAGCAATGGCATTCATCTGCTTCTACATACTCCGGCACTGGAGTGCGGAATACCATTGGAACGGACTATTTTTATTGGTGGCTATCCTGGCCGTTGTAATGCTGCTGAGCAGCATACGCTTTGCCGAGAGCCCTGCATGGCTCATCACGCATGCTCGCAGTGAAGAGGCCGAGCGCGCGGTGCGTTACTTTCTTGGCAGCGATGTAACCATTGGCGATGTAGGGACTCGCTCAGCGCAGGAGGTATCGCTGAAGGCTATGTTTCGGGGTGATAACCTGCGACGTGTGATATTGAGCGGTGTACCCTGGGCGTGCGAGGGCTTTGGAGTGTATGGTGTGGGGGTCTTCCTGCCGATCCTCATCATGGCTATGGGACTGGGCAAGGATACAGAAGGGGTAAAGCACGTGGCCTCGGTGGTGGAGCTATCGGGCTATGTAAACATATCGGTCGCCGCAGGTTTTATCATCGGACTAGCTCTAATCCAACGATTGTATCATGTGCGGCAGCAGGCCGTGGGATTTATCCTCTCGAGCATAGGACTGGCTCTGCTCATCGTGGCCTACAGGATGCATCTTGGCGCATGGGTGATGCTCGGCGGACTTATCATATTCGAGCTCTTTCTTAACTGCGGACCGCATCTCATTACATTCATCCTGCCGGCACAGATCTACCCCATAGCCGACCGAGGCATAGGCATAGGCCTAGCGGCAGCATGCGGTAAGGCGGGGGCTGTGATCGGAGTATTTCTCATGCCCCTGCTGATAAAATGGGGAGGCATCACCCTCGCCCTCGGAGTTACGGCTGCGCTACAGATAGTGGGCGCTGCAATAACTCTCTCGTTAGGACACAGAGTGATACCTCCACAGGAAGAACCGAGCGAGTGGCGTCACGACCGATGATGCCACTGGCTATGGTCGGGGTGCTGCTCGTCGAACTTAAGCAGCGGCAGAAGGAACAACCATGTAGTGATGCAGAATGGCGCCGTGAGTGTTGCCACACCAAAGGGCTGCACCCAGACATTCATGGCAGCCTGCACCACAACGGTCACCAGGATACCCAGCGTTGCCCACATGGCCGAGCGCCACGACGGCTTGTAAAAGACCGACGCCAGAGCGATGGCTGTCAACACGGCACTGAATGAATAGAGACCCTGATCGATATGCTCAACGGGCATACCCATCACCACTGCCATACCCATCGACAGAGCCGAGCCAACCAATGCCCACAATGCT
>JAFOXS010000195.1 GCA_017391665.1 Alistipes sp.
CTGTTTTGTGAGGAGTTGTAACGTGGTATAGAATTTGTGATTTAGGTTGTCCAATGTATAATTGTGACAACCTTTTTTATTATGACACAACAGGAATTCAATGATCTTATTGCTCCCGACCGCTTGGTGCTGGTCGATTTCTTTGCCACATGGTGTGGCCCCTGCAGGGCTATGCATCCAGTGATAGATGCGCTGGAGAGTCAGATGCGCTCGGTAGTGGATGTGGTGCGTCTGAATGTCGACCTGTTCGAAAATTCGGAGCCCGTGCAGCACTATCGTGTGATGTCGGTGCCGACGCTTATACTCTTCCGTCAGGGACGTATGCTGTGGCGCGAGAGCGGTGTAGTCTCGCTCGATACACTCGCCGATGTGGTGCGTCGGTTCGATAGGGTGGAGGCCTACTGAAGAGCCTCCAGGCGCCACTCCATCTCCTCGCGGATGTAATCGGCCGCCGATCCCTCGCCCAACGCGGTTAGCGACTCCTTTATGGCCGTGGTCAGCTCTGTGTTCTGTGCTGCGGCCGAAAGAAGGGCAACGGCACCCTGTGCTATGATACGCGATGATGAGTGACGGCGTACAATATCCTTGATTGATGTTATAATCTCGACATCTATTGTCTGCTGTCTGCGTGCTACGGCCATAAGTGCCGCGTATGCAAGCATCTCATTGTCGCTGCTGCTCCATGTGTGAAAGATAGCAGCAAGGTGGGGTGATAGCGAAAGCACGGCGAAGGCCATCTCCTCGGCTACCTCGGAGTTGATAATGCCCTCGGCCCACGTCGAAGCCTCTTCGCAGCTAAGCTGCGCGGGGTCGGCGATATGCAGTGCGGCGAGACGCAACTCTCTGACCTGCTGTTTGTAGAGATATTGAGCCAGCGAGTGATCCTTGCCCTCGGTTGAGGCTATCTCACGAATGGTAGGAAGGCTTACTCCATAGTTCAGGCCGTAGTTTTGTCCATAGTAATACATCGCATCAGCCACTGCGCCATTCATCTGTTTGCGCATGCGGCCGAGCAGTGATATCATTTTCTGTGTCTGATCTGCCATACTAAAAAAATAAAGAGGTTGCCGCAAAGGTGGACAACCTCTCATTATTGCATTTGCTTGATTATCGCTTTGCGGTGTTTGCAATGTAAGCCGTGCGTCCGAACTCAAATACGGGCAATACGGCCGAGCCTACAACCTTGTCATCTACCGTTACAACGCACGTGGTGCTGTCGGCCAGGCGAACCTGCAATGCCGTCTTGTCGCGTGAATCAACCTCCGGCATGGTAGCCAGCTTGGGAGTTATGCCCGAGGGTGTAAGGTTGATCTTTACTGCGCTGCCATCAGCGGCCGTAGCTATCTGCAAGCCTGCGCTGGGCGAGAGTTTTGCGATGGTGTATGCCGTAGTTGTACCATTCAGGGGCAATACGATGCGCTCGGTATATGTCGTTGTGATCTTCTTGCCGAGGAACAGCTCCAGATATGCCTGCTCACGAGCGTCCAGAGCCTCAAGAGCATCCTTCAAACCTCCGCCAAATACATTCTCGCCGGCATCGCCCGTAATAAGCTCGATGCGTTTCTTGCGCAGTGTGAAGATCGCCTGTGCTGCCTGTGCTGCCGCATCTTCTGCAGTCATGGGTGAAAGGCTGGTGCGGTCGGGCAATACCTTGGCAAACTCATCCGCGGGGTTGATTAGCGATGTAGTGGTGACGCTCGCAGGAGTAATCTCCTTGGCTGCGAAGATGGCGTTGTCGGTAGCAACCGAAAGCTGTGCGCTCTTGATTGTGTATGATGTCTTCTCAACGAGTGAGCCTCTCACGTCGAGATACTTCTGTGCATAGCGCGCATAAGGACCTACGATGGTCTGCTCCTTCTCGATGGTAAGATCTACAACAATGGTGGTCGATGGATCGGCCAGGGCTATGGCGCCCGTTGAGTCGTAGTAGGGACCAATTACGGTGCGGTAAGGTGTATTCTGTGCTGACACGGCTGTGCATATCATCACAGCGAGTGTCAAGAGTGATAAAAATCGTTTCATAGTCAAAATTTTTTATACTATCTATTTAGCAAATATACTTTATTTGGATAAAATATCAAAATTTAAGGTAAAAATCGCGTGTCAGGAGCTTGTAATCTTCGCTGTAACCCATTGGCCCACGATCTTCGATTATGAGTTTCTCGCTCTGTGGCGGTTGCGCAGGTGGCTGCTGCGAAAGCTCTGCAATTATGCGGCGTGCTCCGCTTTGTGGGGTTGTCCACACCTCGCAACGACGCGTAACAAACAGTCGTCCTCTACATGCCGAGAGCATACGCTCCATCTCGGGAGGTGGCAGTATCAGGGCAAAGTGGCCATCTGGCGATAGCAGTCGCAGTACGCCTTGCGTTAAGTCATCAAACGAAAGCGTGTCGGTATGGCGAGCCGTCGAGCGTGCCGCGTCGGGCGACTGAAGCGAATCGACAAAATAGGGTGGGTTGGAGATAATCACATCGTAGGGTTCGGCAGATGAAAACTCCTGCAGCGGAGTGTGCTTAACCTCAATGCGGTCATGCCATGGCGAGGCCGCAACATTCTCCTTGGCCTGCAGTGCGCAGTCCTTGTCAATATCTATAGCCGTAATATGAGCCTCCGCGGTGCGTTGTGCTGCCATAATGGCAATAAGCCCGGTGCCTGTGCCAATGTCAAGTATACGTCCGGCGGGGGACAGCGTCGCCCATGCGCCGAGCAATGTGCCATCTGTTCCGACCTTCATCGCGCAACGACTGTGATCGATATAAAACTGCTTGAATGTAAACCCTTTACCTCGCATTGCTACATCTTTAGAAATCCATCAATTCCTGCTCCGAAAAGCGAGTAGTCGTAACGCACGGGATCTTCGGCGTCAAACTCGCGCAACGCTACCGTGATCTCGGCTGTCGCCTTCCAGTCGTTCTGCTTGCGCTGGAGCAGTCCCAGTGCTCGGCCCATATTGCCCGTATGTACGTCGAGTGGCAGGTAGAGTGCCGACATGGGAATCTTGCGCCATAGGCCGAAATCCACACCTCGGTCATCGTGTCGCACAAACCATCGCAGATACATATTAAGGCGCTTGCAGGCGGCACCTTTATCTATCGACGAGAGATGCTTCTCGCAGTGGGGATTGTGTGGATGGGCGAAAAACTCGTGGCGAAACTCCGATAATACCTTTGCCATGTCGTGCGTAGCCTCATAGCGGCCCTCGAAAAACTCACCTATGCCACCGTAAAGCTCAATGATGTGGCGCATGCAGAGCACAAAATCGGTGAAGTCTTGACCATTGAATGTGCGGTGGACGTAGGATTGCAGATGCTCCAGCTCATGCTCCGAAGCGTTGCGCACAAAGTCGGCCGGCGCATAGTCCATGTATTGCATCATGCGGCGGGCACTCTTCACTATGGCTTTGCGATTGCCCCATGCTATGGTGGCGGCCATGAAGCCTGCAACTTCGCGGTCGTGGCGGTCGGTGAATAAGTGGGGTATGCTGATGGGATCGGGCTCGATAAACTCCACGCGATTGTATTTATCGTGCAGATGTTCAAGCAGATCGCGTAATTCGTCTCTGTCCATGGGTTAAAGTATTTTTCCGTCGCACATTGTGATTTTTCTGTCGGCCATCGAAGCCAGCCCCTGGTCGTGTGTTACGATGATGGTTGTTTGTCCCAACTCTTCACGCAGGCGCAGAAACAGGGCGTGTATCTCGTCGCGATTCTTTGTGTCGAGGTTGCCCGACGGCTCATCTGCAAGCAGTAGCGAAGGGTGGTTTATCAGTGCACGGGCTATAGCTACACGCTGCTGCTCGCCTCCCGAGAGGGCGCTGGGCTTATGCGACGTGCGAAAAGAAAGATTCATCATCTTCAGTAGCTGGATTGCCTCCTGCTCCGACTCGCTCTTTGTGCGCCCGGCAATCAGGGCGGGCAGCATCACATTCTCCAGAGCCGAGAATTCGGGCAGCAGATGGTGAAATTGAAATACGAATCCTATGTGTCGGTTGCGAAAGTCGGAGAGCGTGTTGTCGTTCATCGAGCCGACATCCTTGCCATCAATCACAAGCGAACCGCTATCCATGGCCGATAGTGTGCCAAGAATCTGCAACAGGGTGGTCTTTCCCGCACCGCTCTGCCCAACGATTGATACCACTTCACCGCGCTCAACATGAAGCGAAATGCCCTTGAGCACCTCCAGCGAACCGAAACTTTTGTGTATGTCGTGTGCTTTAATCATATATACAAAGGTAAGCAATAATTCAAAAAGCAGGCTACGAAAAGCAAAAATATTGTGATTATGTGTGAAAATTGAGAAAAAAAGAGTATCTTTGCGCGCTATGTTTAACTAATTAACAATTTTACGAAAATGCCTAAAATGAAAACAAATGCCGCTGCAAAGAAACGTTTTACTTTCACCGGCACAGGTAAGATCAAGCGCAAGCACGCTTATCACAGTCACATCCTGACCAAAAAGACTAAGAAGCAGAAGCGTAACTTGTGTTACTCTTCAACAGTATCAGCAGCCGATGAGGCTAAGATCAAGAATCTGTTGGTTAAATAATTAACCTCGATTCGCCAAAACATTTTTTATTAACAATCGGGACAAAATAGCCCTAAAGAGTGTGAGAGAATCACACCGCTATGAGTCCTATCAAAAACTTATTTTACTATGCCACGTTCAGTCAACGCTGTTGCGTCACGCGCCAGAAGAAAGAAGGTTTTGAAGCTTGCCAAGGGTAACTTTGGTTCAAGGGGAAACGTTTGGACAGTTGCGAAAAATACTGTCGAGAAGGGTCTGCAGTATGCATATGCACACCGTCAGATTAAAAAG
>JAFOXS010000166.1 GCA_017391665.1 Alistipes sp.
AGAGAGGGATTCGAACCCCCGGAGCCTCGCAGCTCAACGGTTTTCAAGACCGCCGCAATCGACCACTCTGCCATCTCTCCAAGTGCAAAAGTAGAACACTTTTTTTGATTGACCAAATATTTTTGCAATTTTTTTAGTAATTTTTTTAGTTATCACATTTTTAAGCTACGGCAAAACACTCATTATCAACAAAAAAGTGCGCATTTTTTTTGAATATTAAAAAAAAGTCTTATATTTGTATTACATATCATAACTTACTAACCTACAAATACCGTTACTAAGAATGAATAAATCACAGTTAATCAACGCAGTAGCAGAGCAGACTTCTTTAAGTAAAAATGACGTTAAAAAAGCTATCGATGCATTCTTTGCTATTGCTGAGGAAAAATTGCAGCAGGGAGAGAAGGTTGTTGTTTCGGGTTTTGGCGTATTCTCAGTGGCCCATGTGGCCGAGCGTGTTGGCCGTAACCCCCGCACTGGCGAGCAGGTAAGCATACCGCCACGTCGCAATGTGCGTTTCCGTTCGAGTATGGACATCAAATAGTTGACAATCCTAAAATCCCTATAAAAGATAGAGACCTACCTGCGCGGAGGTCTCTTTTTCTTTGTTATTTTCCCAACAAACGTTGGCGTTTATATATAAATATAGTACCTTTGCGGCCGAAATCTAAATTTTCACCCAACAATGGAACACCTCGAATTTGAAAAGCAGTTGCGCCGCATGGAGCGCGACGGAGTAATCACACGTAAACAATTCCTACAGATAATGGCCGTAGCGGGTGCCTTCGTGGCACTCGGAACCGACAAGGCATACGCCGCAAAGAGCAATGCCCGCGGACGCATCGTCATCATCGGTGGTGGCGCAGCAGGTATCAGCATGGCTTCACGTCTGAAGCGTGCTCTCGCAGATCCCGACATCACGATCATCGACCCCAGCGACAAGCACTTCTACCAGCCAGGCTTCACGCTCATCGGCGGTGGTGTATATGGCAAGGATGATGTGTGGCGCAAGCAGGAGGATTGCATGCCAAAGGGCGTAAAGTGGGTGAAGGATGTGGTGACGCTGGTTCACCCCACCCAGAACAAGGTGGACACAGCCCACAACGGCTCCATCGAGTACGACTTCATGGTGCTGGCACCTGGAGTGAAGTATGACTGGGATCGTATCGAGGGTATAACATACAAGACCATAGGCCAGGGCAACGCCCACACCATCTACGACTGGCGCGGTGCACAGCTCACATGGCCCGCCATGCAGGAGTTTGCCCGCAAGGGAGGTCGTGGCGTATTCTGCGACACCTATACCAAGCATAAGTGCGGTGGCGCTCCAAAGAAGATCTCGCTGCTCACGTGGGACAATGCCCGCAAGGAGGGCACAACCGACCGCATCGACATGCACTACTACACGGGTAGTTCATCGCTATACAACGTACCTCACTTCACGCCTCGACTGGAGGAGATTTATCGTGAAAGAAACATCCCCGTGGATACGCAGTGTAAGCTGCGTGCCATAGATACACACGCCAAGAAGGCATACTTCGATCAGACTATAAAGGCGGAGGACGGAACGCAGAGCGTAAAGAAGATTGTGGCCGAGTACGATTTCATGCACTTTCTGGTGCCGCAGTGTGCTCCCGACTTCGTGCGCGAATCGGGTCTGAGCTGGACCGAGGGGTCGCTGGCTGCCGACGGCTGGGCGATGACCGACCAGTACACGCTCGTGCACAAGACCTATTCAAACATCATCTGTCTGGGCGACTGCGCAGGCATACCCACATCGAAGACCTCGGCTGCGATTCGCAAGCAGCTGCCCGTAGCGACGGCCAACCTCGTCTCGATAATGGAAGGCGGCGCACCCGAAGTAAAATACAACGGATACGCCGCATGTCCAATTGTTACCGAGTACGGTAAAGTGCTGATGTGCGAGTTCGACTACGACAAGAAGGAACAGATCACATTCCCGCTCTCGCTCCTTGACATGTCGCGCGAGCAATGGGTGGCCTGGCTTCTGAAGGTCTATGGACTCAAGCCCATCTACTTCGAACTCATGCTGCGAGGATTATACTAATCAGCTCGGCAGCCCGCCATCAACTGTTGAACTACCCTCGTTCTGGTGACAGATCGGTGACAGTATGTAGTCGCCGTAAGTGTAATCAGCACGGGGGTTCACAATGCTTATGTGCATCACTCCCGACTCGCGGTAGTAGATGTAGGCGCTCTGCGCGTAACCATAAACATTGCCCTCGATGAGCATGGCATACTCCACGCGATCGGGGGTGTCGAGACAATACACCTCTTTGACGGTGCAATCTCTGAACTCACCTTTTTCAAAGGCCGAAAGAACGGTCTGAGGCAGATCGGCATAAGGCATGCTACTCTCGGTAAGATACCACTTGCCGTTCTCGTCAAACCACGCTACACAATTAGTGTCAAGGCCCCCTTCATCAACTGCGCCGATAGTAAAATCGGCAACAAAATAACCTAATCGACTGCCCCAACCGTCAATGACTGCGGTTGGGAATTTTTCCATGAAGGTTTCACGGGCCTGCTGTGCCCCGCCGACGGATTCTAAATCCGCCAGTTTGATGCATGACGTCAAAACGGACACTGCACAAACATTAATTAATAGTCTTTTCATGAGCTTAAAATTTATAAGGATTATAGGGATTGATTTCGTCGTTGTAGCTCACTCGAAACTATGTCTGTCCACACATTGTACCAAATACGATAGGGGCGTATGTGGCACTTTTTTGGACTCTTGTTACAAATGTATAAAATTATTAACCGTTTTTATCCTGTTTTCTAACAATTTAAATGAAAAATAGAGGTTTTTCAATGAAAAACTCACATATTACATATTTATGCGAATAAAGCAATATTTTATTCAATAAATATTCAGCCGCAAATTTTACTATTATAGTTTTGAGTGATTTAGCAAAATATGGATATTCGCGGGTATGCAGGAAAATAAAAAACGGCTGCGTCACGTGGGGCGCAGCCGACCAGCAATCAAAAAACCATATTCTACAAAAAGAGTATTTTCTTCATAGGGATTAGCGTGGGGCGACTAAGTATTTCGCCCACTTCAATCGCGCGGGTGCAGTGCGCTGTGCACTTAAAACGTTTCCGAAGTTTCGTGTCAATCCGAATCGTCGCGTTTATTCAGATTGTCACGTCGTTCATCCGCGTTGGCGCCGTGCCTGCGCCCTGCCCTCTGCGATGAACACGATTGCTCGTGTGCTGCCATTGCCAGCCTTCGGCCGGGGTCGTTGCTCCCCAACCGAAAGGCAACGGCTTATCTACGTCCTGCTTACAAGTGCAGGCTTTTTTTTCTACAATAAGTTAATTGCGTGTATCTTACGCAAGCTGGAACTATCGGCCAAGCTTGATATCCAGACCCAGACCGCAAGCGATTGAGGTACGGCTGAATACGTCGGTGTACTGACCGAGGTTCATGCCACCGAATGAGTGAATGCCTGTGCTTGTAACATCCTGGTAGAATGTAGGCATAACACCGAAGTTAAGACCGATCTTCTCGCTGAAGCTGTACATAAAACCAAGACCTACAGATACTGAGGGGCATGAGAAGTTCATGTCAGAGTACTTAGCGGGATCCATGTCAAGAGCTGTGTACTGTGCACCAGCTGATACCAGCCACTTGTCGGTGATCTGCCACTCAGCGCCGAGCAAATACTCAGTTGTGTTGCCTGTGATCACGTTAGAGAATGAGTTCTCAGCGTTCTTGTCGAAGAACTCGTGCCACTCGGCTGTAACCTTAACGGGACCGAAGTGACGGCTAACAGCAACTGCCAGCAGGGCAGGAGTCTCAGCCTTAACCTTTGCGCCGTTGGGGAACATGCCGCCAGTGCCGAGGTTGATATCCTTCGATGTCTCGTTCTCGAGCTCGGTACGCATCTCAAACTCATACTTTACTGATGCATCCCACTTGCCCTTGTGGAAAGAGAGTGCCAATACGGGGCTGAATGATGAACCCTTCTGCTTAACGTCGAGCTGCTGATCTACCAATGCAGCGTAAGTCCCCATGTTGATAGAGGTGAGCAACTGAGAAGCAGAGATCATACCTGAATTGGGGTTCAAAAGGGGATGAGCGGGGTTGAGCATCATGTTGCTCAAGCCAGCCTTATAAGAGTTGCTTGATGAGCTGTAACGAACCATAGCAGCCACTGACAACCAGTCGGTGATGCGGAATGCTGCACCGAAGTTGAAAGCAAGCGTCATAGACGAACCCTCGAGGAAGAGGTCGCGGCTGTACTGCGTAGTGGTAAGGCCATTGGCAGTAAGGAGCGTGGGGAACGATGAAACGATACGCTCGAACGATGCCAGACCGTTGTCATACTTGATGGTACCACCACCACCGTTTACACCCATACCTGCCATCAGGGCGATACGGTTGTGCTTCCATGCGAAGTGAACGCTGGGCACAAGGGGTGAGAATACTGAACCCTGGAACTCAGTCTCAGAGAAACCACCAGGAAGGTTGTTGCCCATCACGAGGCTTGAAGATGTTGTACGGGTCTGCTTAGCCATCTGGTCGTTGATACCGATGTGGAAACCGTTATCCATAAATACTACACCTGCGGGGTTGTAGTAAACAGCATCAGACTGGAGTGATGTACCGCGAGCTAAGCTACGCAGGAATGCTGCACTCTGGTTTGTGTTAGTCATGGGGCCACCAGCAAATACTGCAGTGTGGCAGATTGTCGCGCCCAACAGGGCAAGAAGCAATTTTTCTAAAAATTTCATAATACTTTGTTTTAACGCCCGGCCATGATTGCTTGCGACCGTGCGCTGTTGTTAATATTGGTTTTTTGAGTTTCTGCTGTCACTCCGCCGAAACGGATTACGGATGCAAAAGTCAAATTTTTTTTCTGAACCGCAAAATTTATGTGGTTAAGTACCCCGAAATGGTATGAAAGACGGTTTTGAGGGGACGAAACATGCCATTTTGTGGCGAAAATACCCCTCAAAATGTCGTATCGTGGAATCTGCATGTTCTATAGAGCATGTGGCCCGATGGTCACCAGAGAGTAAAAAATGGGGTTAATTGCCACATTTTGAAATAAAAGGGTGAAATGGCGGTGTAACGTATTGAAATTTTAAGTATATTTGCCCGTATTCTGCAAAGAAATTTCATAAACATTAAACTTTATAAAACTAAAACACTATGTTCGCAATTGACAACTACGATTTCACTGGTAAGCGTGCAATCATCCGCGTTGATTTCAACGTGCCCCTCAACGGCGAGGGTCAGGTAACCGACGACACTCGTATCCGTGCTGCAATCCCCACCATCAAGAAGGTGCTGGAGAAGGGCGGTGCTGTGATCCTGATGTCACACCTTGGTCGTCCCAAGAAGAATCCCGATCCCAAGTTCTCACTCGAGCAGATCGTTCCCGCTATCGAGGCTCGTCTGGGCGTTGAGGTAAAGTTCGCTGGCGACTGCATGGGTGAGAAGGCTGCCGAGATGGCTGCTGCCCTGAAGAGCGGTGAGGTTATGCTGTTGGAGAACCTCCGTTTCTACGCTGAGGAGGAGGGTAAGCCCCGTGGCTTGGCTGAGGATGCTACCGACGAGGAGAAGAAGGCAGCAAAGAAGGCACTGAAGGAGGGTCCCCAGAAGGAGTTCGTTAAGAAGCTCGCTTCATACGCTGACTGCTACATCAACGACGCATTCGGTACTGCACACCGTGCTCACTCTTCTACAGCTCTTATCGCTGAGTACTTCCCCCAGGATAAGATGTTCGGCTACGTTATGGAGAACGAGTTGAAGGCTATCGACGGCGTGATGGAGAATCCCCAGCGTCCCTTCGTAGCTATCGTAGGTGGCTCAAAGGTTTCTACAAAGATCTCAATCATTGAGAAGCTGATGGAGAAGTGCGACAAGATCATCATCGGTGGTGGTATGACTTACACCTTCGCAGCTGCACAGGGTGGTAAGGTAGGTCAGTCAATCTGCGAGCCCGATATGTTCCCCGTAGCATTGGAGATCCTGAAGAAGGCTGAGGAGAAGGGTATCAAGATCGTTACTACTCCCGACGCTTTGATCGCTGACGACTTCGCTGAGACTGCTAACACTCAGGAGTGCCCCGCAAACGCTATTCCCGACGGTTGGGAGGGTCTTGACATCGCTGCTGGCGGTAAGGAGCTCTTCCGCAAGGAGATCCTCGAGTGCAAGACTATCCTCTGGAATGGTCCTGTAGGCGTATTCGAGATGGATAAGTTCGCTACTGGTTCTAAGGCTGTTGCTGAGGCTATCGCTGAGGCTACTGCACAGGGTGCATTCTCTCTGATCGGTGGTGGTGACTCTGTAGCTTGTATCAACAAGTTCGGCCTGGCTGACAAGGTATCTTACGTGTCAACAGGTGGTGGTGCACTGCTCGAGTATATGGAGGGTAAGGAGTTGCCCGGTGTAGCTGCAATCCGCAAGTAGTAAAATAAGTTGTCAAGTTTGGCTATTTCGGCATCTGGCTCGCCCTCGAAATGCTCATTTACGTCAAGTAAACTCCGCTTTCTCGGACTTCGACCAGCTTCAAAATAGCTCAAACTAACCAACTTATTGCAAATCATTTTTCGGAGTTTTTCATATTGAAAACCCGCACGACAAATGAATTTTAGTGGAGGGGGGAGAAAATTTTGAATTTTGAATTTTGCATTTAGAATTCAAAGAAAACCTCTTCCAATACATAAGATAAGGGTCGAGTCCGCTCGGCCCTTGTTTGATTCAGTTAGTGCTCCTATACCACTTATAACACCTTTAACACCTATTCCGATTTATGCGTCGCAGTGAGTTTATACGCTTTGTAGCCGGAGGCATCGTCATGCTCTCGGTTGGTAAGTTGCCCGCCGTGGCGGCTCAGCGCCGATCGTTGCGCTTTGGTCTTATGACCGATATGCACTATGCCGACCGCGAACGCAGTGGCACACGCTACTACCGCGACTCTATGGCCAAGATTGAGGAGGCTGTGGAGGAGTTTCGCCGTGCCAAGGTCGATTTTCTCATCGAGCTGGGCGACATGAAGGATACCACCGCAGCATCGGAGCCCCTGCCCACGCTTCGCTTTCTGGATGATGCCGAGCGTGCGCTCAACCGCTTTGGTGGCCCCGTGTATCACGTCTTAGGCAACCACGATATGGATTGCCTTACGAAGGAGGAGTTCCTCGCCCACACCCGCAATGCCGGCCGTGCACGCGGCAAGGCTTTCTACTCGTTCTCGGAGGGTGGCGTAAGGTGCATTGTGCTTGATGCCAACTTCAACGAGGATCGCACGCCCTATGCGCGAGGCAACTTCGACTGGCGCAAGGCCTACATCCCCAAGGAGCAGATCGAGTGGCTCGATAAGGAGCTTACTAAGCACAGCAAGGAGCCGACACTGGTGTTCCTGCATCAGATGCTGGACTCGTTCTCTGATGTAAGCAAGGATCTCTGCGTAGGCAATGCCGAGGAGGTGGTAGCCGTGCTGGAGCAGCATAAGCAGGTGCTGGCGGTCTTTCAGGGACACCATCACCCGGGCCATTACAGCTTCCGCCGTGGCATACACTATCTTACCCTGCAGGGTATGATCGAGCAGGCCGCACCCACATCGGCATACGCCATCGTCGAGGTCGAGGCTGACGGAACGATTCGTGTCGATGGTTTCCGCTCGTGCCCCGACAGGGTTATGGAGCGCTGACACCCCAAAAAAAGTATTCAAAGCGATACTACAAA
>JAFOXS010000233.1 GCA_017391665.1 Alistipes sp.
ACCGAGCATTCCGTGGTGCTGATCCCGATAAGCAGGCAATGCTCGTAGCCCGAGGTCTGGTTAAGGCCGAGGATGTGGCACAGGCGGAGCCCGAGCCTATGCGTGAAGTGATGCGAGTAGATACCCGCGAGCAAGCGCGCCAGCGTGCCGAGCGTTCGCGTCGTGAGCGTGAGGCTGCACGTCAGGCTGAGGTAGATTCTCTGGCGGCGATTCAAAATGCAGAGCCCGCATTATAGTGAATACTAAATAATTGAAAAAACCAATAAAAATAAAAACGATGAAAAAACTATTTTTAATTATGACTTTCAGTGCCCTTATGGCTGGCTGCGGTGGCGATCAGATGCCCGTAGCCGTATTGCCGGAAATTGACACGACAAACCCCTTGCTGGCAGAGTGGGATACCCCCTATGCTACACCTCCGTTCGATAAGATTAAGACCGAGCACTATGAGCCCGCGATTGAGACTGCTATCGCCGTTTCGCGTGCCGAGATTGATGCAATTATCAATAACCCCGCCAAGCCTACATTCAAGAATACTATCGTAGCTTTGGAGCGTCAGGGTGGCTTGCTCGGACGTATTACAGGTGTGTTCTACAACCTGCGCAATGCCGATACCTCGGATGAGTTGGATGCTATCGCTATGCGCGTGCAGCCCAAACTTACCGAGTTGAGCAACGACGTAGCGTTGAATCCCGAGCTCTTCGCTCGCGTTAAGGCTGTCTATGAGGGTTCACGTCGTGGTCTGTCGGATGTGGATGTGAAACTTTTGGAGGATACCTATAAGAGCTTTGCCCGCTCGGGTGCAGCGCTCGATGAGGCGAAGAAGGAGGAGTATCGCAAGTACACTGCCGCATTGTCGGAGGCTACACTTAAGTTTGGCAACAATGCGCTGGCTGCAACCAACGCCTTCTCGATCAACATCACCAACCCTGCGCAGGTGGCAGAGTTGCCCTCATTCGTGAAGGATGGTATGGCTGCCGAGGCCAAGGCTCGTGGCCAGCAGGGCTGGACTGTTACATTGCAGGCGCCCAGCTATGTGCCCTTTATGACCTACTCTTCACAGCGCGACATCAAGGAGCGTCTGTATCGTGCCTACAACTCGCGTGCTCTGGGAGGTGAGTTTGACAATTCACAGCTCATTCGCGATATTACATCACTGCGATTGAAGATTGCTAACGTGCTGGGTTATGAGACCTATGCTGACTATGTGCTGGAGGAGCGTATGGCCGAGAGTGCAGCTAATGTAAATGATTTCCTTGCCAACCTGCGTTCGGCTACGCTGGAGTATGGTCGCAAGGATTACACTACAATCAACGAGTATGCTGCATCGAAGGGTCACAAGGGTGATGTAATGCCTTGGGACTGGGCATACTACACCGAGAAGTATAAGGCTGAGAAGTATGCTCTGGATGATGAGCAGGTGAAGCCCTACCTTAAGCTGGACAACGTTATCAAGGGTGTATTTATGGTTGCCGAGAAGCTCTATGGCCTGGAGTTCGTGCCTGCCGATAATATCACCGTTTACCACCCCGACGTGAAGGCTTACGAGGTGTATGAGACTACGGATAAAGGCGAGAAGAAATTCCTTTCAGTACTCTACCTCGACTTCTTCCCCCGCGCATCGAAGAGTGCTGGTGCATGGATGACCGAGTTCCGTGGTGCAAAGATTGTCGATGGCGTGGAGACTCGTCCTCTGGTGTCGCTCGTGATGAACTTCACCAAGCCTACCGAGACTACACCCTCGTTGCTTACTTTCGACGAGTTCACAACTTTCCTTCATGAGTTTGGTCACGCTTTGCACGGCATGCTGGGCAAGGGTGAGTATGAGTCAATGAATGGAACAAACGTATATCGCGACTTTGTGGAGTTGCCCTCGCAGATTCTGGAGAACTGGGCAACCGAGAAGGAGTATCTCGATATGTGGGCCGTACACTATCAGACAGGTGAGCCTATTCCTGCCGAGTTGGTTGAGAAGATCGTAGCGGCAAAGAACTACCTTGCTGCATACGCAAATATTCGTCAGCTCTCATTCGGCCTTACCGATATGGCTTGGCATACACTGAAGACTCCCTATGAGGGCGATATCGAGCCTTTTGAGGTTGAGTCAATGAGCAGCGTTCAGATCACTCCCGTTGTGACTGGTACAGCGATGAATACATCGTTTACTCACATCTTCGATGGTGGCTATGCTGCTGGTTACTATGGTTATAAGTGGGCCGAGGTGTTGGCTGCTGATGCGTTCTCACTCTTCAAGGAGAAGGGTATCTTCGATCCCGCAACAGCCAAGGCTTTCCGTCGCTTGATGGAGCAGGGTGGTCAGCGTCATCCTATGGATATCTATGTAGAGTTCAGAGGCCATGAGCCCAAGCCTGAGGCTTTGGTTAGCGCTATGGGTCTTAAATAATTTAGGCGATGAAAAATACCTTGAAAAACCTTTGTCTGGCAGCTGTGCTCCTTATAGCCGTTGGCTGTGAGGAGCAGCGTGCCGGTAACCCCATCTTCGAGGGCGACTATGCTGACCCCGAAGGTGTGATTTTCGGCGATACCTATTGGATCTATCCTACATTCTCGGCTGCTTTCGACGACCAACTGCAC
>JAFOXS010000318.1 GCA_017391665.1 Alistipes sp.
GCAATCGTTGTTGTAGGTAACGAGAACGGTGTTGTAGGCTACGGCCTCGGTAAGGCATCGGAGGTAACCTCAGCAATCGCTAAGGGTGTAGAGGATGCAAAGAAGAATTTGGTTAAGATCCCCGTAATCAACGGCACTATTCCTCACAAGCAGGAGATGCGTTTCGGTGGCTCTGAGGTTATGATTCGTCCCGCCGCTCCCGGTACCGGTATCATCGCCGGTGGTGCGATGCGTGCAGTGTTGGAGTCAGTAGGTATCAAGAACGTGCTCGCAAAGAGCAAGGGTTCTTCTAACCCCCACAACCTCGTAAAGGCAACCGTATCAGCATTGTGCGAGTTGCGTGATGCACACAGCGTAGCACAGTTGCGTGGTATCTCAATGACTAAGGTGTTTAACGGTTAATTTCGAATAAGACAATGGCAAAGTTGAAAATTACTCAGGTTCGTAGCCAGATCGGCACAACCGCGCAGCAGCGCAAGAATCTCGCGGCTTTGGGTCTTCGCAAGATTAACCAGAGCGTAGAGCACTCTGATTCAGTAATCATCAAGGGTATGCTCGAGCGCGTAAAGCACCTCGTAGTAGTTGAGGAGGTAAAGTAAGTTAAACTCAAAAAAGAAATTCTGAAAGATGGAACTCAATAATTTGAAGCCCGCCAAGGGTTCAACACACCACGACAAGCGCGTGGGTCGCGGTGCTGGTTCAGGTCACGGCGGTTACTCAACCCGTGGTTTGAAGGGTGCCAAGTCACGTTCAGGTTATTCTCGTAAGCTCGGTTTCGAGGGTGGTCAGATGCCTTTGCAGCGTCGTCTTCCCAAGTTCGGTTTCAAGAACCTGAAGCGTGTAGAGTACAAGCCCATCAACCTCTCTACATTGGAGGAGTTGGCCGCAAAGAAGGAGCTCACAGCTATCAATATCGATACTTTGATCGGTGCAGGTTTTATCTCGTCTAACGACCGAGTTAAGATCCTTGGCAACGGTTCAGTATCTAAGGCTCTCACCGTTACGGCTCATGCTTTCTCTAAGAGCGCCGAGGCTGCTATCGCGGCTGCAGGTGGCAACGTAGAAAAGTTGTAATCTTAAATAAAAGAATAATATTATGAACGGTTATCTGATTGCTGGTTTGTTAGTTGCGATCATCGTATTGCTTCTGGCTACCAACAAGAAACTCGTTGAAACATTGAAAAACATGTACAAGATCGAGGAGCTGCGCAAGCGTATCTTCTATACGATCGGCCTCCTTCTTGTATATCGTTTGGGATGTTTTGTGGTCATACCGGGTATCAACCCCAACTTGTTGGGCGCTGATTCGGCATTGGCAGACCAGATGAACAGCAACACCCTCTTGGGTCTTCTGGACGTATTCTCTGGTGGTGCATTCGCCAATGCAGCGGTTCTCGCACTCGGTGTAATGCCCTACATCACCGCCTCGATCATCATTCAGCTGCTCGGCATCATGGTCCCCGCAGTTCAGAAGTTGCAGAAGGAGGGTGAGAGCGGCCGCCGCAAGATGAACCAATGGACACGTTTGCTTACGATCGTGGTGCTCTGCATCCAGGGTCCTGCTTACATGGCCAACCTCTACCGTACAATGCCTCAGGAGGCATTCGTTATGGGAGGTACCCCCTATTTCTTCATCTATGCAACAGTGATCCTCATCGCAGGTACCATGTTTACCATGTGGCTCGGTGAGCGTATTACGGACAAGGGCATCGGTAACGGTGTCTCAATGATCATCATGATTGGTATCGTAGCCCGCCTGCCTCAGGCTTTGATGGCCGAGTTTACTGCTCGTGTCAGCACCTCTACGGGTAGCCTTATCATGTTCGTGGTGGAACTTGCCCTACTGTTCTTGGTGTTCCTGGTATCTATCGCAGTCATCCAGGCTGTTCGCAAGGTACCTGTACAGTATGCAAAGCGTATTATCGGTAACAAGCAGTACGGTGGTGTACGCCAGTACATCCCCTTGAAGATGAATGCAGCAAACGTTATGCCTATCATCTTCGCACAGGCTCTTGTTATGGTTCCCGCGTTGATTCCCGGTTTGCAGGGTGCCTTCGCAAATATCCAGGGCTTCTGGTATAACTTTACGCTTGCTGTGTTGGTAATCGCCTTCACCTATTTCTACACCGCGATTATCATCAATCCTCAAATGATGGCCGACGATATGAAGCGTAACGGTGGCTTTATCCCCGGTGTTAAGCCCGGTAAGCAGACCGTTAACTATATCGATACCATCATGACGAGAATCACCCTTCCCGGCTCAATCTTCCTTGCACTGGTGGCTATCATGCCCGGTCTTGCAATGAAGTTCCTGGGCATCCAGCAGCAGTTCGCCTACTTCTATGGCGGTACATCATTGCTGATTATGGTGGGTGTTGTTCTCGACACTCTGAAGCAGATTGAGAGTTACCTTTTGATGCGTCACTATGACGGTTTGATGAAGACCGGACGTATTCAGGGTCGCTATTAAGAGTCGCCGATTTTAAGAATTTAGTCGGAAGCCTTAAAGATTATATATAAGTATGGCCGCACGCGTATAAAGGTGGCGGGCGGTAAAAACAACGAAGATGATTCATTTAAAGACTAACGAAGAGATTGAGATCATGCGCGAGTGCAACCTGCTGGTGAGCCGCACGCTTGCCGAGGTGGGACGCAACATCCGCGAGGGTGTTACCACACGCGAGTTGGATCGCATTGCTGAGACCTTTATCCGTGACCACGGCGCCGAGCCTGCGTTTCTGGGTTATCAGGGTTATCCGGCATCTATCTGCATCTCGATCAATGAGCAGGTCGTACACGGTATTCCGGGTGATAGAGTCATCAGGCAGGGCGACATCGTATCGGTGGATGTAGGTACGTTTTTGAAGGGGTTTGTTGGTGATTCGGCTTATACGTTCGCCGTAGGTGAAGTAAGCGCGGAGGCACGCCAACTTCTGGAAGTTACCAAAGAAGCTCTTTGTAAAGGTACTGCACAGGCTAAGGCCGGTAATCGCGTAGGCGATATCTCGGCTGCCGTGCAAGAGTACGCCGAAAGCTTTGGCTATGGCGTAGTGCGCGAACTGGTTGGTCATGGCGTAGGACGAAAAATGCATGAGTCCCCCGAGGTTCCCAACTTTGGTGCACGAGGTAGAGGGCCACTCTTGAAGGAGGGTATGGTTATCTGCATCGAGCCTATGATTAATATGGGCACGAAGGCAGTGGTCTTTGAGCGTGACGGCTGGACCGTACGCACCAAGGACAACAAGCCATCCGCACACTTCGAGTTTGCGGTGGCTATCCGCCGCGATGGAGCAGACGTATTGACAGACTTTAATATAATCGAACAGGCACTTAACACAAAGTAAGCAAAAGACTCTATGGCAAAACAAACTGCTATTGAACGAGACGGAACAATTATCGAGGCGTTGTCAAACGCTATGTTCCGTGTCGAATTGGATAACGGACACGTTATCACGGCTCATATCTCAGGCAAGATGCGTATGCACTACATCAAGATCCTGCCCGGAGATAAGGTCAAAGTGGAGATGACCCCCTACGATTTGAGTAAGGGTCGCATATCCTTTAGGTACAAATAATTAAGATTGCTTGAAAATTATGAAAGTAAAAGCATCAATCAAGAAGAGAAGTGAGGATTGCAAGATCGTACGCCGTAAGGGTAAGTTGTA
>JAFOXS010000005.1 GCA_017391665.1 Alistipes sp.
ATATGAGAAATACGGCTGGTGGAAGAATACTGATTTTACCTCAGATCCCGCAAAAGTCAAATGGAGCCATTTCCTGACCGATTCGCGATATGTGAATGAGGATTTGGACGTGTATGAGGGTGGTTTGACATATCCCTATGGCGTATGGCGTCCCTCTCAAAATAGTATTATGAATACTAGCAAAGGTGGTTTCAATGCTCCGTCGCGTGAGGCTATCTACTACCGAATCCACAAGCTGGCTTATGGCGCCGATTGGGTGTATGACTATGAGAAGTTTGTCGAGTGGGATGCCCGCAATCGTGCAACATCATCATCTACTCGCTGAATTCTTTACAGGTAAACCATCCCCGATGATTTCAAGCCCCTGCACCCGCCCGTAGTGATAAAAAAGTCTTGGCGCAATGCAAAGAACAACACCCCTGTAAAGTCGGCAAGCCTCACAACAGGAAGAGAGGCTGGCTCAGGTTTAAGAAAAACGGTACAACACAGAACGACAAACGGCGACAAGTCAGTCAAATATTTGGAGTATCATATGCATAATTGGAGGGATTAGTTATGACTATTCAAGATAAATTAAAGGATTGGGCCAAAGATACGGCGGCTGCGTATCACAAATTGGCTAATGAAAATGAAGCCTGCAACAGAGCCTTCTATACTCAATCTGATTTATCAAAACTGAATAAATATCCAGAACTATTGATTTTAGGGATAAATCCTAAAGGCAATTGCAAATATGATTACCCTATAGATGAAAATGGTTATATGGGGCAGATTCAGAACGAAAAATGGGGAATCCCTAATGGCATGACAGGTGAGAATCTTTTAAAAGGTAATCCCTTTGAGTGTGATAAGTGTAACTGGCCAATATGGAATCCTATCAAGATATTATTTGAAAAAGCAGGAGCATTGGATATGCTTGCAGAAGGGAACCATGCCTATTCAAACATGGTATTATATGAGACCCCATGTGAAAAGGATATCCCAGAGAAAGCATGGAGTTTACTCTCCCAGACATATGCTCTTATTGATATCCTCCAACCTAAATATATATTATGCTTAGGTAAAAAGAATACAATGGAACGATTGATCGCTAAAGATTCTTGCGAGGAGGTATTACCTGGGATGTTGTATAAAGGTCAATACAAGCAATCAACAGTTTTGGGATTGCCTCACCCAAGTCGAAACGCCTGGAGTAAACATTATGAGGTGCTCGCTCATGAGCTGAGGAAAATCATCGAGCTGTCCAAATAGGATATCTACATACTTAGCATATTTTCGCCTTGCTGACTCACTACGTCAGTGAGGCGAAATAATTTTGTGGCAGTATTCACTTATACCCTACAATAATTATGATGGACCAGATAAAAATCAACCTCCCGACAATTGAGATCTCTGACGAGTTTGTATCACCTACAGAGTATCTACGTCTAATTGTCACACAACAGGCAGAACATTTAGGGTTATTTGATGGTGAAAAGGCATATGCTATTGTTATGGCACAGCAGGCCTATACTTGTGCCTACCTCAAAACACACTTCCCCGAGGAGTACACTCGCGCCGCAATGTATGTAGCTGCAAGTGGCACACTATAGACAGCAAAACGTCATCCGGTTTGCCGGAATGAATTTCATGGCCTTTGAGGCATCACTTCACGCTTACTGTGGGGATGTCGCTCCAGCGGGTTGTGTAGTGTGGTGATTGGTTGTCGCTGGCGGTTTTGATCTTGCCACTACCCTGAACGGCCAGCTTGATTGTGCCCTTGCCGAAGGTGGCGTTAATAGAGTCCAATGCCGATGTTATCTTGTGTTCACGCTCGATGGTCGCTGTATCTTCAAACAGAGTGTGCATAACGTCACCTTCTGCCATAATCTTCGTGGCGATGACTCCTGCCTTCTTATAGCCGTAGCCATCCTTGAAGATTCTTTGAGTAAGGCGAACTGCATCGGCAACTATCTTTCGCTGGTCGGATGTAGGTGTGGTAAATGACACCAGACCATTGGAGTATGTCTGCGGAGAGGAGTCCTTGAAGCGGTTGGTATAGGCAAAAACCACCATCTCGGCCGTTACGCTCCTCTGCTGACGTAACTTCTCGGCCAACGACGATGCGAAGTTGGCAATCTGCTCCTGCAGTTCCCGAGCATCATATATCTCCGATGAAAAACTACGGGATACGCAAATAGACTGTTTGGCTTCAAAGCCATCCTCGAACTCGATGCAGGGAATGCCTCGCAACTCCCGCCACGTTCTCACGCCCGTTATACCGAACATTGACCTTACGGCGGCCTCTGTCATTTGTGTGAACTCGTAGGCTGTGTGTACCCCTATGGCGTGGAGCTTGGGAGCCGACCTGCGACCTATGCCCCACACATCTTCGATGGGAAATTTTCTTAACACCTTCTCAATATCTTGTGGTCGGTACATATAACAACCACCTCTGAGTTTGGGATATTGCTTGCAGAGTTTGGATGCAATCTTTGCCAATGTTTTCGTTGGCGCAATACCTACTGATACAGGAATAGATGTTTGCCTCCAACACTGAGCAGATATTTCCTTAGCGTAAGCGTCGAACTCAACATTTGTCATTCCTCGCAGATCCAAGAAACACTCATCTATGGAATAGACCTCTACCGAGGGAGCATACTCCTCCAATACCCAACGCACACGTTGCGACATATCGCCATATAGAGCCATATTGCCCGAGAAGACTGCCACATTATGCCTCTGCACAATATCACAAATCTTGAAATATGGCGCACCCATCTTTATGCCCAGAGCCTTAGCCTCGTTACTTCTTGCCACAGCGCATCCATCATTGCTCGACAGAACAATGATTGGCTTGCCCTGCAGGTCGGGGCGGAACACCCTCTCACACGAGGCAAAAAAGTTATTGCAGTCGGCAAGGGCAAACATCGCTACATCTTCTTAATTACCCACGTTACCACGCCCCAGATAAGAAAGTTGTTGTCGGGGGTTATCTCAAGGGGCTTGTATGCTGTATTATTTTCGTTGGCAGGCATAAGGCGAACACCCCTGTCGGAAATTTCTACACGCTTTACGGTATATTCTCCGTCGATGTAGCATACGGCTTTGCAGTTATTATATGGATCGATGGCACGATCGACAATGAGAATATCACCCTCATCCATGCCGCTATCGACCATCGATACGCCATCCACACGGAAAAAGAATGTGGACGCTTTGTGTCTGACGAGAAGTTTTATCAGGTCTAGCTTCTCACGAATATCCTCCGCAGGCGAGGGAAATCCCGCCTTAACCTCTCCCATCAACTCCGTCTCGTAAGAGCTGGCGGCATCTATGCTATGTGGTACAAACTTATCCATAGAAGCAAAGATAAGCAAAAATTGCCGCATTAGCACCACCCTATGGCAGGATGTTTTTGCCCGAGGATTTTGGCATTCGGGAAATTACCCCTATTTTTACACCTTCAAACGCAGATACTCATCAGAAAATGATTGAAACACTAAGCATATTTCAGTGGACTATTCTCGCGCTTACGGCGCTTTGTATCGGCATGTCGAAGACGGGCGTGCAGGGCTTGATGCTGCTTGCCGTGCCATATATGGCCATGGCATTCGGTGCAAAGGAGTCGACGGGCGTCATACTGCCCATGCTCTGCATGGCGGACATCATAGCCGTAGTATATTACAAGCGCATAGCCGACTGGAAGGTGGTGGCCAAGCTGCTTCCGACGGCCATACTGGGCTTCTTTGTAGCCATCTTTGTAGATCGGCTGATCCCCACCAATGAATTCCGCCAGCTGATGGGATGGACTCTGGCGCTGGCACTGGCCGTAATGCTGTGGAGCGAGCTCTTCGGCAAGGAGAATCGCTGGATGAAGAGGTGGTGGTACTCGGCACTATTCGGCCTGTTGGGTGGTTTTACAACGATGATTGGCAATGCCGCGGGGCCTGTGCTGTCGGTCTATCTGCTCTCGATGCGAAAGGACAAGATGGGGTACATCGGCATCAACGCATGGTTCTTTCTGGTGGTAAATCTGCTGAAGGTGCCACTCCAGATCTTCGTGTGGGACAATATCTCGTGGGCAACCTTCTCGCTCAACCTCACGATGCTGCCCATCATCGGCATCGGTGCATGGCTGGGTATTGGCATTGTCAAACTCTTCCCCGAAAAGGCTTTCCGCCGATTTATTCAGATTATCACAATCCTGTCGGTTGCGATGATGTTGATTTAGTGCAAAAATTTCTCTACCCTCTTGAATCTACTATATGAAAGGGGCGTAAAAAAGGGCGTAAAAAATTAAAAACCCCTCTACAAGTGCTTGTAGAAGGGTTTTTTGAGGTCCGAAGCGAACGCTATAAATTTTAATAAAATTTAATCTCTTTTAATTTTAATTATCTTATATATCAATAGTTTATGTGTACTCTGTGGAAATAGATGTAAATAAAAATTTAAGAAAATTTTGCGATGGTATTACAAATGTATGACAAAATCACTATCTTTGCCAAAGTAAAACCTATAAACTATGGCAACCTTTTGTTATCGTGTGCGATCAACGCAAAAAAATAAATTGGCCAAGGTGCAAATACACTTCACAGTTGGTCGAGGGAATCAGTTTTATGCCGATACGCAGTATCTGGTATTGACCGATGCGTGGGATAATAAGCGTCAGACTGTAAAGAGTCGCTATACTGCGGTAGAAGATTTCACCGAGCAGCAGGGAAGAGAACTAATGAAAAATCTCTCTGAATTGCGAAGTTTTATTCTTGGGGAGATTACTAAAGATCCCGAGCACACAATGACAAAGACGAAGTTGGAGAAGATTATCTATGCGTTCCATCATCCTCGTAGTGTTGTCAATGGTAAGCGTGTGCGCAGCCGAGAATCGCTATCGGATTATATTGCTCGATATGTAAAAGAGATGGAGAGTGGCGAGCGTCTTAATATTCACAAATTGCGTTACGGACTATCTACTGTCAAGAACTACAAAGGCTTCATTGTTCAGTTTGATGAATTTTGCAGGATAAAGCATAAACGATACGATTTCATCGATATTGATTTGAAGTTCTATGATGATTTTGTCGCATATTTCACAACCAAAGATTATTCGATAAATACGATAGGTCGCCTTATCAAGGAACTGAAAATTATTATGCGCGCAGCTCGCGAGGAGGGTTTGCATGATAACGGTTTGATTGAGAGTCGCAAGTTTCGAGTACTGACAGCCGAGGTGGA
>JAFOXS010000252.1 GCA_017391665.1 Alistipes sp.
AGTGCCTGTTGATGAATAGTATTAGCAATGTTAATTTTATATTAATTTTTTTTGATAATGTCTAATTTAATGTGTAAATTTGCCCGTTTTATTTTTAAAATAAAAAAGAAAATACACAATTTTTTATATGTACAAATAAATTTTATGCTTATGGTTAGGAAAATTGTACTTTCTATCTTTGCTGTTTTGGCTGCCACTGCTATGGTAGTAGCTCAGAATCAGCAGGTGAACGGTACCGTAGTCGATGAAACGGGCGCTCCCGTTATCGGCGCAGCTGTCACAGTCGATGGCTCTTCAATCGGTACTACAACTGGTGCAGACGGTAGTTTTAAACTATCGGCTCCTGCTAATGGTATCATTACAGTATCATTTATCGGATACGAGGATGTAAAGACTGCTATTGCAGGTAAAACTTTTGTTAATGTTGTGCTTAAGGCAACAACCGAGCGTTTGGACGACGTTGTAGTCGTTGCGTTCGGTTCGAAGCGTAAGCAGGACGTTGTAGGTTCGGTCAGCACCGTTAAGTCTGCCGTTATTACAAACTCACAGGCTACTTCAGTGTCTGGTGCATTGGAGGGTACTGTAGCGGGTCTTCAGGTGTTTAGCTCATCTGGTCAGCCTGGTGCGGATTCTAATATCGTTTTGCGCGGTATTGGTTCTATTTCAGGTGGTAACTCGGCTCTTATTGTTGTGGATGGCGTGCCTTTCAACGGCCGTTTGTCTGACATCAACCCCGCCGATATCCAGTCTATCACTGTATCGAAGGACGCTGTGTCTAACTCACTCTACGGTTCACGTGCTGCTAACGGTGTGGTAATGGTTACTACTAAGAGCGGTCGTCAGGATCGTACCCAGATCCAGTTCTCTGCAAACTGGGGTGTTACCAACCGTGCTTATAAGGACTACAACATGGTAACCGATCCCGGTGAGTTCTATGAGTTGACTTGGTATGGTCTCCGTAATACTGAGATGATGGCAGGTGCTAGCGCTGCTGATGCTGCGCAGTTTGCTTCTGACAATTTGCTCAGTGAGTTGGGTGACTATAATGCTTTCATCATCCCCGATGGTGAGTATTTGGTCGGCGTGGATGGCAAGTTGAACGCTGCTGTAAAGAGTCGTTACAACGATACATTTGCTGATGCAATGTTCGGTAGCGCTCTCCGTCAGGAGTATCAGGTGTCTGCTTCAGGTGGTACCGATAAGACTAATTACTATGTGTCAATGGGTTACCTCGACAACCAGTCTTACATCATCGGTTCTAACTACGACCGTATTTCAGCTCGTGTAAACGTTAACTCACAGCTTAAGCCTTGGTTGAAGGTTGGTACTAACATTGCCTACTCTAAGACTACTCAGAATGGTGTACAGGAGGGTGTAGGTTTGGCTTCAAATCCCTTTGATGTAGCTCGTTCTTGGGCTCCTATCTTCCCCGTATACGCATACGATGCACAGGGCAACTTGGTTACTGATGCTAACGGTAAGCCTGTTTACGATGCTGGTACTGGTCAGACCGAGGGTACTGTTTCTCGTCCTACCGCAACTAACCAGAACGTAATCGCTACTTTGAAGGAGAATATCACTGAGCGTTTGTATCACAACCTTACTACTCGTTCTTATGTAGAGATTAAGTTCTTGAAGGATTTCACTTTCACAGCAAACTATAGCTACGACTTTACTAACCGTTACGACACTGACTACTACACTCCGACAATCGGTGACGGTCAGTCATTCAACGGTCGTGGTACTAAGGGTGCTTACAACTACTACACTCAGAACTTCAACCAGATCCTTGCTTATAACAAGATCGTAGGCGAGCACAACATCTCAGCTAAGGTTGGTCACGAGTTCTATAAGTATTCTAACGACATCTTTGAGGGTCAGAAGACTCAGTTCTTTGAGCCTTTCAACCCCGAGTTGATCAATGGTGGTCAGATGGAGTACATCGAGAGCTACACTCAGGAACATCAGATTGAGGGTTACTTCGCTATGGCTGACTATAACTACGCTAACAAGTACTATATCTCAGGTGCTTTCCGTCGTGATGGTACTTCTCGTTTCTTGAACCGTTGGGGTAACTTCTGGTCAGTAGGTTTGGGCTGGCGTATCTCTTCAGAGTCATGGATGGAGAATGCTGAGTGGATCAACGATTTGAAGATCCGTGCATCTTATGGTACTCAGGGTAACGAGAACGTATTGAACTACACTCCCTATCAGGATCTATATTCTGTATCATGGGATGGTGCTCAGCTCGGTTATTCGACTTCATTCTACGGTAATCCCGATTTGACTTGGGAGAAGCAGACTACTATCGATGCTGGTGTCGATTTCCGTTTGTGGGATCGCGTATATGGTTCAGTAGATTACTTCTACCGTCGTACCGACGATATGTTGTTCCAGAAGCCTTTGGCTATCTCATCTGGTCGTCCTTACAACTGGGAGAACATTGGTTCAATGGGTAACCAGGGTATTGAGTTCGAGTTGAACGTTGACATTCTTAAGAACAACGACTTCCAGTGGACTGCTACTTTGGTAGGTTCTCACTACAGGAACGAGATTCTTACTCTTCCCGAGATGAATCGCGAGGAGGGTATCGTTCAGGGTCAGTTCAAGTTGTTCGAGGGTAAGAGCTACTATGAGTACTTTACATATAAGTACGCTGGCATGGATGAGAACGGTAATGCTCAGTGGTGGATGGAAGAGGTTGATCCTGAGACCGGTGAGAAGACTGGTAAGGATGTTAAGACTTCTACTCACAGCGATGCTTCTAAGTACTGGCTTGGCAAGGAGGCTCTGCCTGACTTCACTGGTGGTTTCAACACCACATTCCAGTGGAAGGGTATTGACCTTACTATCGCTACAGCATTCCAGATCGGTGGTTATGCATACGACTCAGAGTACTTGAGCGGTATGAGCAACTCATTCTATGTTGGTCACAACAAGGATATGTGGAATACTTACAACCCCGCAACTGGTGAGGGTACAATTCCCGCATGGAATGCAAATAACTCTTCAAACAGCTACACTCAGTCATCTGATGCACACCTTATCAAGGCTTCTTACTTCAGCATCCGTAACCTTACTTTGGGTTATTCATTCCCCAAGGCTTGGATGAGCAAGTTGGGAGTTGCCGGTATCCGTATCTTCGTAACTGGCGATAACGTAGCATTGTGGTCTAAGCGTCAGGGCTTCGATCCCCGTGTATCTATGAGTGGTGGTAACGGTTCATTCGGTGGTTACTCTCCGATGCGAGTTGTTTCTGGTGGTATTAACCTTACTTTCTAATTTTAAACAGGGAAAAGATTATGAAGAAAATAATTTCAATGTTGGCTATGGCAGCTCTTGCTGCTACGACCCTCTCTTCTTGTGTTGAGGATGCAGAGGTGACAGCCTACCTGACTCCTGATAAGAAGAATGAGATCGCGGCCGAGAATCCCGATAAAGTGTTCGCTGCACAGGTAGCAGGTATTAACACAGATATTCAGTCATACGTTTATTCAAATATGTCGCACAACTACTTCGGCCAGAAGAGTTTCGATTATTTGACATCTTTGATGGGTAACGATATGATTATGACAGGCCGTTTCGGTATGTCTTTGTATCACTATCTGTTTGACTATTGGCAGCAGGATTACGATGCAACACTTAACCGTTGGCGTCAGTACTATCGTGCAATCGATAGCGCTAACCAGATTATTGCTACAATCTCTGAGGATGAGACTAATCCTGATGTATTGAAGTACAAGGCTACTGCTTTGGCAGTTCGTGGTTACGCTTACCTCCACCTCTCTTATTTGTATGGTCTTCCCTACTATATGGGTGCTGACGATACTGTATGGGGCAAGGGTCAGCAGTATGACAATGCTAACGCTCTTTGCGTGCCTATCGTAACAGAGACTCTTACCGGTGACCAGCCTCGTTCTACAGTTGCTCAGGTTTACACTCAGTTGATGGGTGACTTGAAGGCTGCTTATGACTTGTTTGAGTCATTCGGTATGGTTAAGACTGCGTCTCCTACCGATATCGATGGTAGCTTCGCTGCAATGTACCTTGCTCGTGCTCATATGATCAAGCATGAGTGGTCAGAGGCTGCAAAGTATGCTCAGGTTATTGTTGACAATTATCCCGTTTTGACTGGTAATGATATTCTCCAGGGCTTCAGCAATGTTAATCTTCCTGACGTCGTTTACGGTTGTGACATTACTGCTGATAACTCAGGCATCTACATGTCTTGGTTCTCACAGATGGATATGTTCGGTGATGGCTATGCTGGCATCGGTGTATGGCGTGCTGGTTTTAAGCCTACTGTAGATCGTATTTCTGATACCGATATTCGTCTTGATTGGTTCTGGACTGGTCGCAATGTTGCTAAGTTGGCTGCTGAGTTTGGTTGCTCTCCTATGGTTGCATATCAGAGCTGTAAGTTTATTGGTGCAGGTCGTTCTAATGTAGTTGATGGCTATGGTGAAGGTTGGCACCTTGGTGACTATATCTACTTACGTTCTGAGGAGGCTCACTTCATTTTGGCTGAGGCTTTGGCTCACCAGGGTAGCGATGATGCAGTAGATGTATTGAATGACTTTATGGTAACTCGTGATCCTAACTACACCTATACTTTCTCTTCAAAGGCTAATTTGATCGAGGAGATCAACTATCAGAAGCGTGTAGAGTTCTGGGGTGAGGGTATTGAGTACCTTGACAACCGTCGTTTGAACATTCCTATCGACCGTACCGATGCTACTTGGGGTGCTGCTAACAACCACTTCTCAGGTGCTAAGTATGCGTTGACTCAGGATGCTAGGAACTTCTTGTATCAGATTCCTAAGAATGAGATCGATAACAACAGCATGATCGATGAGTCTGAGCAGAACTAATTAATGTTCTATTATATAAAAAAACCGCTCTATTTGGGGCGGTTTTTTTATTGAGATATGACAGATAAATGTGATATAGGTCGCTATGCAGTTTAGTATGTAAATAAAAATCCCGCTTTTAATTAAGCGGGATTTTGTTATTTTCTTACTACCTCATGTCCGAAGGGGAGAAGTGAGTAGAGCATTAGTTTGAAGTGCTGTAGGCCGAAGGGGATTCCGATGATTGTGCAGCAGAATGCTACGCCGAGTGTCAGGTGCGAGAGAGCAACCTCAATGCCGCCGAATATGATCCACAACACATTCATTATGATCTGCAGGCAGCCTGTTGCATTCGCTTTGGGTTGTACCTCGCCACCGAAAGGCCAGAGGGCAAACATTCCCAAACGCATGATCTGAACTCCGAAGGGTATGCCGACAATGGTCAGGCACAGCACCAATCCGCCAAACAGGTAGCCAAGCGAGATGAGCAGACCGCCGAAAACTACCCAGATAATGTTGCCAATAAATTTCATAGTAGTAGTATTTAAATGTTTACAGAGCCCCCTTTGCAAGAAGACTCTGTAACAAATTTAAGAAAAAAATGGTAATCTATGCTATTTCTAAGTAAAATTCCTATCCAATCAGGAATTCAAACAGCGTGGGATTGGCATTCAGGTACTGATAGTCGATACTATGTTCGTGCATACGCTCGGTAAGTGCAGCAAAATCGTCGGGGTTCTGCAACTCGATACCAATCAATACGGGACCCTTTTCACGGTTTGTCTTCTTCTTGTATTCGAAATAGGTGATGTCGTCATGCGGGCCGAGCACGTTGGTTACGAAGTTCTGCAGTGCACCAGCACGCTGCGGGAAACTCACTACGAAGTAATGTTTCAGTCCCTCATACAGAAGCGATCGCTCCTTGATATCCTCCATGCGCACGATGTCGTTGTTGCTGCCGCTCACAACGCACACTACGTTCTTACCCTTGATCTCGTCGCGGTAGTAGTCCAGCGCACTTATGCTGAGTGCACCTGCGGGCTCTACAACGATAGCATCGAAGTTGTAAAGTTCCAGAATCGTCGTGCAGACCTTGCCTTCGGGTACAACAATGATATCATCCAGCACCTCGCGACAAACATCGAATGTGAGATCGCCTACGCGCTGAACGGCTGCGCCATCTACGAACTTTTCGATATGATCCAGCGTAGTCACCTCGCCGCGCTCGAAGGATAGTTTCATGCCTGCCGCACCTGCTGGCTCGACGCCAATGACTTTGGTCTGAGGCGACATATGCTTCATCACGCTGCCTATGCCTGACGCCAGGCCGCCGCCACCAATGGGTACAAAGATATAATCTATCGCTGCACGGCTCTGCTGCAATACCTCCAGACCTACAGTTCCCTGACCCTCAATGATCTTTTCATCGTTGAAGGGCGGTATAAATGTCTTTCCCTCTACTTCGCATGCCTTTATTGCCGCTGTATTGGCCTGATCGAAGGTGTCGCCAGCGAGAACCACCTCGATAGCCTCACCGCCAAACATCTTCACCTGATTGATCTTCTGCTTGGGGGTGGTCACCGGCATAAATATCTTACCCTTTATGCCAAGCTTGTTGCATGAGAAGGCTACACCTTGTGCATGATTACCCGCACTGGCGCAGACGATGCCACGCTGGGTCTGCTCGGGTGTGAGTGAGCGGATCTTGTTGTAGGCGCCGCGAATCTTGTATGAACGTACCACTTGCAAATCCTCTCGCTTGAGCATCACCTCCGCTCCATAGCGTTCCGAGAGGGTGCGATTGTGAATAAGTGGCGTGGGTGAGAGAATCTCACCGAGGGTATGCTCTGCGGCCATCACATCACCCAGTGACGGAAAATATTTTTTCTGATCGTCCATAATCCTAACGTTTTAGATGTTGGCTGCAATAAAGTCGCCTACCTCTGTAGTTGAGCAGGGCTTCACGCCTTCGGGCGCAATATCCTCTGTTACGATGTTCTGCTCAATCGACAAATTCACCGCGCGACGTATCGCAGCGCCTGCCTCCATATCTGAGAATGCGTATTCGAACATCATAGCTGCCGACAGAATCGTTGCAATGGGGTTGGCGATGTTCTTGCCTGCCGCCTGGGGATATGAGCCGTGTATGGGCTCAAAAAGCGATGTTCCCGTGCCGATAGAGGCCGAAGGAAGCAATCCGAGCGATCCGGTGATGACGCTTGCCTCGTCGGTGAGGATGTCGCCAAACATATTCTCCGTAACAATTACATCAAAGTGGCGTGGCTGCTGGATGATTTTCATCGCAGCATTGTCAACGAACATGTACTCTACCTCCACTTCAGGATAATCCTTCTCCATCGCTTTGGCTGTTTCGCGCCACAGACGCGATGTGGCCAATACGTTGGCCTTATCCACAACGGTGAGCTTGCGGCGACGCTTGGCGGCGTACTCAAAACCGAGACGGCATATGCGCTCAATCTCTGCACGCGTATATACGCACGTATCGTAAGCGGTCTGGCCATCCTCTGATCGACCCTGCGGACGACCGAAGTAGAGACCGCCCGTGAGTTCGCGTATGCATATAAAGTCGGCTCCCTCCACCAGATCGTGGCGCAGAGGTGAACGGTAGAGTAGCGAAGCAAATGTATTTACCGGTCGCAGGTTGGCATACAGACCCAACTTCTTGCGCATAGCCAGCAATCCCTGCTCGGGGCGTACCTTTGCCTCGGGATTGTTGTCAAAACGCGGATCGCCAATAGCACCAAACAGAACAGCGTCAGCCTCCATGCATATCTGGTGC
>JAFOXS010000265.1 GCA_017391665.1 Alistipes sp.
CTTCAACGCCGCGTCGGCTGTTGTGGAGGTGCAGGGTCGCAACGTGCACCCCGGTTATGCAAAGAACAAGATGATCAACGCCATCCAGGTGGCTTGCGAGCTCAACTCGCTGATCCCCGCCGTGGAGCGTCCCGAGCATACTGAAGGTTACGAGGGCTTCTACCACTGTGTAGGTTTTGGCGGCACGGTGGAGAATGCGAAGATTTCGTACATCATCCGCGACCATTGCAGCGAGAAGTTCGAGCAGAAGAAGGTCTATATGTGGTCGTGCGTCGATCTTCTCAAGAAGAAGTATGGCGAGGAGGTTCTGACCCTTACACTGAAGGATCAGTATTACAATATGCGTAAGATGGTTGAGCCACATCCGCAGGTAATTGCCAAGGCCGAGGAGGCTATGCGTATGGCTGATGTGGAGCCCAAGATCAAGCCTATTCGTGGTGGTACGGATGGTGCACGTCTGTCGTTTATGGGTCTGCCCTGCCCCAATATCTTTGCGGGTGGCATGAACTTCCACGGCAAGTTTGAGTATTGCTCGCTCAATACGATGAAGAAGGCCGAGCAGGTGATTATCAACCTGGCTCAGTTGTGGGCAAAATAGTTGAGAATTTTTTGGATAACCCAATAAAACTTTGTTGAGATGAACGGATTTAAGGAGATTGATCCCGCACTGGTTACTGACAACTTTATCAAGAATATCGGTTCGGACTGGATGCTTATCACGGCTGGCGATCATGTTGCGCATAACACAATGACAGCCTCATGGGGCTTTGCCGGTTATGTGTGGAACAAGCCTGCGGCGGTGGCTATGATACGTCCCCAGCGATATACGTACGAGTTCACGGAGCGAGAGGATATGATGACACTATCGTTCCTGCCAGAGGAGTATCGTGAGGCGATGATGTATTGCGGTTCGCGTACGGGACGTGGTGCAGAGAAGATTCGTGCAGCAGGTCTTTCGGTGGCCTTCACCGATCATGATGTGCCGGCTATTGCGCAGGCTCGTCTGGTGCTGGAGTGCCGTAAGATGTACTCTGGTATGTTGCGTGAGGAGAATTTTGTCGACAAGGAGTTGGTGGATCGTTGGTATCCCGATGGCGATTTCCATAAGATGTATGTTATGGAGATTGTGAAAGCATATATTAAGGAGTAGGAATGAACAAATACGGATATTTCAAGGTTGCAGCCGCGGTGCCGTCGGTGCGTGTGGCTGATTGCCAGTACAATGCCGAGCATATTGTGGCAATGATGCGTCGTGCCGCCGATCGTGGTGTGCGTGTGGTGGTATTTCCCGAGTTGAGTATCACGGGTGCATCGTGTGGCGATCTGTTGCGTCAGCCTATGTTGCTCTCTGCCGCCGAGCAGGCTCTGGAGGGTATCGCCAGGGCAAGTGGCGAACTGGGCATTGCAGCCATTGTGGGTCTGCCCGTTGCTGCTGGTGAGCGTCTGTTTAATTGTGCAGCCGTGGTGGCCGATGGTCACGTTGCAGGACTTGTACCCAAGCAGCATATTCCCAATTTTGGAGAGTGGCACGATGGCCGATGGTTTGCTTCGGGAGCCGATTTCGAGCAGTCTGCCATGGCCGACTTTGCGGGACAGAGTATGAATATAGGTTGCGACCAGCTCTTTGTTGTGGATGGCGTATGCTTCGGTGTGGAGATCGGTACTGATCTGCAGGTGGCTACCCCGCCATCGGTGCAGATGGTACAACATGGTGCAAAGATCATCTTCAACCTCTCGTCGGAGGCTGAGATGGTGGGTAAATATGGCTATTTGAGCGGTCTGGTGTGCGAGCAGTCATCTCGCATGGTGGGTGCTTATGTCTATGCATCGGCAGGTTTTGGTGAGTCTACAACCGATTTGGCTTATGCGGGCAACGCTTTTGTTGCCGAGAATGGCTATATGCTGGCCTACAGCGAGCGTTTCTCGAAGGAGGAGCAGTTGGTCGTAGCCGATGTTGATGTGGAGTTGCTGCTGGCCGAGCGTCAGCGTCGCAATACTTTCGATATGGGTTACGACGTGAGAAAATTCGCGCTGACCAACCTTGATGTCGCTCCAAATGCTGTGGCATCTGTTGATCGTTATATTGAAGCTATGCCCTTCGTACCTGAAGATAGTCAGGTTCTCGCTCTTCGTTGCGAGGAGGTCTTCTCGATGCAATCCTTTGGCCTTGCCAAGCGCCTTAAGCATACCTCATGCCGCAGTGCTGTGATTGGCATTTCGGGCGGTCTGGACTCTACGCTGGCACTGCTGGTTGCAGTTCGTACGTTCGATATGCTGGGTTATGATCGTCAGGGTATTGTGGGCGTTACAATGCCGGGCTTCGGCACAACGGATCGCACTTATCAGAATGCTGTGACGCTGATCAAGGAGCTGGGTGTGACATTTAAGGAGATACCCATTGCTGCAGCGTGCCGCCAGCACTTTGCTGATATAGGTTTGCCTGAGGGTGACCGCTCGGTTACTTATGAGAATGCACAGGCTCGCGAGCGTACGCAGATTCTGATGGATGTGGCCAATATGACGGGCGGCATGGTTATCGGTACGGGCGATTTGAGTGAGTTGGCATTGGGCTGGGCAACATATAACGGCGATCAGATGTCGATGTATGGCGTCAATGGCTCTGTGCCCAAAACCCTGGTGCGTCATATCGTGACGTGGGCAGCAAACAATGAGAGCAATCCTCTGGTGGCACGTGCCCTGCACGATGTGGTGGCAACACCCGTAAGCCCCGAGCTTCTGCCCGCTGACGAGAAGGGAGACATTGCGCAGAAGACCGAGGATTTGGTTGGTCCCTACGAGTTGCATGATTTCTTCCTCTATAACTTTGTACGCCATGGCTTCTCGCCCGCCAAGATCTTCTTTATGGCGCAGCAGGCGTTTAATGGCAGATACGATGATGCGACTATTAAACATTGGATGAAGACCTTCTTCCGTCGATTCTTTGCCCAGCAGTTCAAGCGCTCGGCAATGCCCGATGGTGTGAAGGTGGGTAGCGTGTCGCTATCGCCACGTGGTGATTGGATGATGCCTTCGGATGCATCGTCGGCGGTGTGGATGGCAGAGTGTGAAAAATTATAAAACTGAAACAATATGAAGAGACTTCTTATTTTTGCCTTCGTGGCTATGATGATGGGAACTGCCGAGGTGCAGGCTCAGAATTGGCTGGATGCGCTGAAGAATGCCGCTACGACAGCCGTTGATAAGGTTACGGGCGGAAAGCTCACGGCTGCTACCATCTATGGAACATGGAAATACTCGCAGCCAGGCATCAAACTCTCGTCGAGCGAGAATGCTTTGTCGGATATTGCGGCGTCGGCAGCAACAACCTCTATTCAGCAGAAGATGGCTACCTACTACGAAAAGGTGGGTATCAAGGCGGGTGCCTGCTCATTTACATTTAATGAGGATGGTACCTTTACATCAACCTTTGGTCAGCGCACGTCGGGTGGAACATTTACCTTCAATGCCGAGACCAATCAGCTGGTGCTCAAATATGAGACAGGCCTTCTGAAGTTGGGTGCAATCAATGCCTATGCCTATATGACTGGTGGCGATTTGCAGATTCTTTTCCCGATGGACAACCTGCTCAAGGTGCTCACATCGCTGGGTTCGGCGAGTGGTACACTTGCGACAATTACTACGCTGCTGAAGAGTTACGATAGTGTGAAGGTCGGTTTTGAGTTTTCAAAATAAATAGCTGATGAAACACTATATTTGTGCGCTTCTAACCGTCTGTGCTGTAGTGTGTAGTCAGCAGACTTATGCGCAGTCGTTGGATGATTTGATGCGAGGGCTGAGCTCTTTGTTCTCTACTGAGGAGCCTGCCAAGGAGACTCCGAAGGATGTATATCCGGCATTGGATGAGTTGTTTGGTCGTTTTAAGTATGATGCTCTGACGATAGATTATTCGGGCGACAGCACGCTGGCGGCATTGGCCGTATCGACGCTGGAGAGTCAGCTTGCGCTTATCGCCGAGAAAGCTGGTTTTGTGGTTGGACGCGACTATGTGGATGTGACCGATGACGGTACTATGATTATCGTCCGTGATGGTCATAAGGCACAGGCCTACTGTTCGTCGTATGATAGCCAGACGGGTAAGGCATCGATTATGATGAACCTTGGCGAGCAGAGTGTATATACAACAACTACGGTGACGAAAGTTGACGGCCGATATCGTTTGATGTTCGACGCTACGGAGTTGTTTGCACTTATGGCCAAGCACTACTCGAAGTTTCAGGATAACACCACCCTGCAGATGGCTAAGGGTGTAATCGATGCATATCCGGGTATTCGCGTGGGTGTGGTGCTACGAAAGTAAAGAGTGGTAATACAAAGTAGAAAAGCGATAAAAGGCTTGCTGTATTCAATATTTTTTTGTACCTTTATAAGTATAGATTGGTGCATTTTTACCCGTAAAAAGGTGAATTTATGTTGTGCCACAAGGAAAATTTGCATAAAAGATGGTGGAAAAGTTGGATATTTCGAATAAAATGTTAGCAAGCAAGCAAGCAAG
>JAFOXS010000205.1 GCA_017391665.1 Alistipes sp.
AGGTTTGTGCTAACGGTATCGCTGCTATCGGTAACGGTAACGACGTTATGGGTAAGACTCTTATCCTCGCTGCGTTCCCCGAGTTGTACGCTATCTTGACTGTTGCTGCTACATTCCTTATCTCTAACGCAGTAGCATAATAAATCTCTCTTGCAGGGCTCTTTTGTCGTCTGCCTTGGCTCCAAAATCCTCACATACGTTTAGTATGCTGCGGTTTTGTATCCTGCGAGCAGCCCCAAAATAGCTCCAGCAATATAGATTTATTCGATTGGGTTAAACTCAATTTCGATAAAATAGGTTATCCCGAAAGGGGTGACCTATTTTTTTGTTGTGAGTTTTCAGCGGATGATGACAAAGTATTGGAAATTCAGCCCAGTTATTGCACTGCGAACAGAGTAATTTTGCACATTCAATCAGTTAATTGTATTCGTATGACAGAATTAGAAAAGGCTCTCTCGGGAGAGCAGTTCAGCCGTCGTGACGCGGAGGTCGTTGCGTTTCAGAGTAGGGTTAAGGATCTCTGTTTTGAGTTCAATACAACTATCCCCTCATCGCCTCGCCGTGGTGAGATTCTCAAGGAACTTGTGACGGGATACAACCAATATGTATTCGTGGAGTCGGGTTTTCAGTGTGTGATGGGTAGGAATATCCACTTCAAGGGTACAGCGTTCATTAATATGAACTGTACGTTCCTCGATTCAAACATCATCACTATTGGCCATTGTGCGCTCATCGGCTCTGGGTGTAGTCTGATTTGCACCAACCACGCTATTGATCCCGTAGAACGCCTCAAAGGGGGCTTTAACGATAAACCAATCACCATTGGCGAGAATGTATGGCTCGGTGCTAATGTGACCGTTCTGCCGGGTGTGACTATTGGCGACCGTGCAGTGATTGGTGCTGGCTCGGTGGTTACACGCGATATTCCTGCCGACACCATCGCTGTAGGTAATCCTTGCCGAGTGGTAAGACATATATAAAATAATAAAAGCCCGCGCAGGGCTTTTTTCTTTTGTGGAGTCTCTGCAGGCTTCTTGCTGCTGAGCGATGTATAGATAAAAAAAAGACCTCTCTTTCGGGAGGTCTCGTTGTTGGGCCACCAGGATTCGAACCTGGAATGACAGGACCAGAATCTGTAGTGTTACCATTACACCATGGCCCAATTTTGTGTTGTCGTTTTTGACACTGCAAAAGTAGAATATAATTTCTATTCTGCAAAGAAAAATCAAACTTTTTTTATCGCCGACAGAAGTTTTTCTGCGATTTTATCACTTTTAGTGCGATGTGGTTGGTTTTTTGGTGTTGTGCGAGGTGTGGAGTGGTTCGGTCACAGCCCTAACCGCGTCAGAAAAAAACAGAGTACCGATCCTAAGACCGGTACCCCTCCGAAAAACAACCTAATTTCCATTACTGCCCTTGAATGGATGTCGTTGTCATTTTATATGATTAAAATGATCGTCTTACTTTTGGTATTGATACAAATCTAAAACATAGTCGTATCTTATACCCTTTTTCCCAACTTATTACAAAGGTAATATAATATTTTGAATATTGGCACCATTGGTCGGTGAAACGCCCAAAAATGCCGGTGAAACGCCCAGAAATATCAGTGAAACGTCCAAAAGGTGTGTTCAGCTGGTCAAAATGTGGAGTCGGCGGTCTGTTTTATGTTTTGTGCGGTTGTGAATCGACTTTTCCTATGCTCCTGAAGCCATCAGCCACTGCTTGAATTCGGGCACTCGGGCCTTCGAGATGATGATCTTCTCGGGAAGCTCGACGCACAGGTTGAGCGAGAGGCGACTGCCAAACCATACGGTAATATCCTTCACGGCCTTGCGAGCGATGATAAACTGGCGGTTGGCGCGGAAAAACTCCACCGCAGGCAGTGCCGACTGCAGACTCTCGAGCGTGCGGTCGATGATGTAGTATGCACCGTCATATGTCACGGCCGACACCTTCTCGTTGGCTGTATAGAAGAATGCCACGTCGTCAATCGACAGCGGTATGATCTTATCCTTCTGATGCACCAGATATACTCGCTGGTTGTCCTTTACGGCGGGGCGCACATCGGCCTCCTTATCGCTGCGCACGTCGCGAATCAACTCCTCGATGTGGTTGTTGTACTCCTTGCTTTCGCCACCACTCAGCAGGTCAAATTTCTCTATTGCGTGGCGCACGTCATCCTCCTTGATGGGTTTAAGGATGTAGTCGATGCTATTGACCTTGAAGGCACGCAGGGCGTACTCGTCGTAGGCGGTAGTAAATATGATAGGGACCTTGATATCTACACGGTCGAATATGCGGAATGACTCGCCATCGGCCAGGTGAATATCCATAAACACCAGGTCGGGCGTGGGTGACTGCTCGTCCTGAAAGTACTCCACACTCTCGGCTATGCTCTCCAGCACCGCCAGCACATTGTACGATGGTGCCACATCGCGCAGTATAGCCTTCAGATTGACGGCTGCTGCAGTCTCGTCCTCTATGATGAGTACACTCTTTTGTTGCATTCTTTTCCTCTAATTTTGTGTGTTCTTTAGCTGTTTTTAGGCTTTTGCAGGGGCAGGTGGATGGTGAAGAACTCGTCACTCTCCACAATCTCAAACTCGCGTCCGGCGATCAGCAACCAGCGGTTGCGCAGGTTCTCCAGGCCGATGCCTGTCGAGGGTTCAGCCTCAATCTTTGGAGCCTTGCGGTTCGATACTATGAGCGTCGTGCCCTCGGTGTAGATCTTCACATTGAGGGGCATCTTGCGTGTGATGGTGTTGTGCTTCACGGCATTGCCAATGAGGGGCTGCAGCGAGAGCGCCGGCAGCATCCATGAGTTGAGTTCGGGGTTAATATCTATGTCAAAGAAGAGCTTGTCTGCATAGCGCACCTTGAACAGCTCACCATAGGCGCGTGCAAACTCAATCTCCTCCTCCAGCGTCGAGAGGGTGTTCTGCCCATTCTGAATGATGTAGCGGAAGGTGTAGGATAGCTGATCGATGTAGGCCAGAGCCTTCTCGTCACTCTTCTCGCGCACCAGCATCGAGAGAGAATTCAGCGAGTTGAAGAAGAAGTGGGGGCTTATCTGACCGAGCAGCATATTGTAGCGTGTCTGCAAGTTCTCCGTACGCAGGTGCTCGTTCTCAATCTGAATCTGCTGCTGCTTGAGCAACATGCCGTAAATACGACCATAGAGGAACGCCACGATGAGTACTATGAGATACTTCGACACCGCCATCCAGTCGAGCAGGTTATCTCGGTTAAGGCGCAGAATCATCGTAATCTCGCTTGAGCGGGGGCTCCAGTCCACCACGGGGGTGAACATATAGCAGCAGGCAATGACGAGCAGCGTAATGGCGCAGCGCAGCGAGTAACGACGCAAGGTGAAGTTGTTGGCATCGAAGCGGAAGGTCATCACCGTCAGGGCAATGAGCGAGAGACAGAAGTAGAACAGCAACTGAATGACAAACTCCTCGCTACGATTCGGGCGGTCATAGACGACGGGTGCTATATCCTCGCCATTCTTACGCAGGGGACGATCCAGCGAGGGGTTTGCCTCGCCACGCGGACGGTTGAGCGTTCCGAGAATCTGGTCGCCATCCTGCAAGTTGTAAATAAATATAGCGGCCTGATTGACAAAGACACTGTCGGTGCGATACCAACGTGGCTCTTGTTGGTCGTTATCTCGATTATAATCTCTGTCACGGTCGTTGTTGTGCTCGTGGTCATGCCCGTGCTCCTCCCAACCCGGGGGCATAATGAAGCCATCGCCATTCTCGGCGATCAGATAGCCATAACCGTCGGGCGATAGGTGCAGCGTACCCTCGAATTGGGGACGATGGCGTTCGCGCTCCTCCTGTCGCTCCTGTCGAAATGTCTCGCGATCTCGTTCGCGCTCATCGACAATCATCGAAATGAGGTACGAGAAGTTCACAATCAGCGTCAGCACGATGGCGGCCAGCGTGTTGGCTATGTAGGTCGAACGTCGTGTGTTAAGGTTTAGCATTGTGGCCTATGGTTTTGGGTTGGGGCAGGTTCGCTTAGGGCGTTTCTCGGGTGGTGGGAGAGGTGAAAGGCTCTCAAAAATATGATGCCTCACTCTTATAAAAGCGGAGTTACTCCTCCTCCTCTTTGTACCACGAAGCGTATAGCTGGTAGTCGCGAGCCGTGCGTTTTACGATGGTCTCACGCTGCTCGGGCGTAATCTCCTTTACCTTCTTGGCAGGTACGCCAGCATATACCGAGTTGGGCTCAAGCTGAGCGTTTGAGAGCACCAGGGCGTTGGCTGCGATGATGCAACCCTCGGGAACTACGGCATTGTCCAATACGGTTGCACCCATACCAATGAGTACGCTGTCGCCGATCGTAGCGCCGTGGATTGTGGCGTTGTGACCTACCGACACGTCGTTGCCGATGTGTGTCTGCGAGGGTTTGGGTGACTTGTCGTAGAGGGTGTGGATTACGGCGCCATCCTGAATGTTGGTGCGGTCGCCGATGGTGATCTTGTTCACGTCGCCACGCAGCACTGCGCCAAACCAAATGGAGCAATCCTTGCCAATGGTGGTATCACCAATAATCACAGCTGTGTCAGCCAAAAATGTATTCTCTCCAATTGAGGGCTTGTGTCCTCTTACTTCTTTAATAATTGCCATAGTATTAAAAGTTCAAAGTTGAAAGATGAAAGAGCAAAGATGTCTCTTTGCTGATTCACTTATTTTTGTGATTTACTTTTTTGTTTCGTTATTTTTTAAGGTTTTTATGCTTGCTGTTAATAATGCAATAATCTCTTTTAGTTCACCGTATAATGAATCAAAATATTGTTTGTTTATAATGTCGCTTTCATATAATAATTCAAGCCAATACGCTGTTTCGTCTGCCTCTTTTAGAGCAATGTGAAGTTTATTGATGAAATCTGCTTTACTTTGAGCATTGTAACTCTCTCTAACATTTGCACCGATACTTGTTCCACTACGCAGAAGTTGTTTGGATATGACTCTTCCTCTCTCATCGTCTTGTAGTAATCTAACAAATTTAATGATGCGCAAAGCAAAAACTTTACTCTTGCTCCTTGTTATACTATTATCATATCTTTGCTCTCTCATTATTCA
>JAFOXS010000031.1 GCA_017391665.1 Alistipes sp.
CATACATACTCCTCAAAGAAGTTCTGGAAGGCGTTGCCTACCTGCTCCACCTTCAACTGCTCGGCAAGCGAATCGGCATGCTCGGGGGTGTAGTTGACGGTAAAGAGGGGCTTGGGCTGATACTTCTCGGCCTCCTGCTTCTTCAGTAGTGCCTCCTGCAGTTCGCCCTCGCGGATGCGGTACTCCTCGATTAATGAAGCCAGCGAATCGGTGCGCTGACGCTCAAGTGTGAGCTGCTCCTTTACCGAGAGTTTGCGACGTTTGATGAGCTGTGCATTGGCGGGCAGAACACCACCCAGACATACGGCAGCGAAAAGTACTATTTTTAAAACTCCTTTGATCATGTTAGAATTTGAGGTTTAGGTTGACGCCAAATACGGGATTGGCCTTGTCTATCTGTGTGTATTGATAATCGAACATGGGGTCGAGATCGACCGTCAGATCGTCCGAGATGTCGAAATCCTTCAGGTGTGCATCCACATGTGCATCCACGGCCTGGAAGATATATACTCCAGCCGTGAGCAGGATACTAAGGTCGCGGTTACGACGGTACGAGTCGCGCAGATTCTTGAGGAATGTGGCCGAGTAGCGACCCTGGAACTCATCCTTGGATACTCCGCCAGGGTAGTTCTCTGGATGCTCGTCGAAGTCGGCACGCAGTGCGTAGGCTGTCTTGAAACGGTTGAATCCGCGATTGTTCCAGTCGATGACATAGATCATCGATGCCATACCTCCCAAAACTATTGGTACCTTCCAGTAGCTCTTGTTGAAGGCCTGTCCGGCGCCGGGGAAGATCAATGATAGGGTAGTGGCCTTCTTTACATCCGACACGTCGTTCGTAGCGTAGTTCATCGCCGCATCACCCAGGAAGTAGATGTATGATGCCAGAGCAGTACCCATGAAGATCTGCTTCTTTGTGTTCTCGCGTATCTTCTGTCGTTGCAGAAGGTTCATCTCCTCGGTGCGCGACATGCCATTCTCGAACATTGCCTCCAATTCGCGTTTTAGCGGCTTGTGGCGGCTGCCAAAGTGGGCTGCAAGTCCTATGGATGTACCTAACGTACCGTAGAGTATTGGTAGTTTCCAGTATTGCTTGTTGTAGATCTGTCCGTAACCCGGCAGAATGGCCGACGCGATGGTCATGCGCGATAGCGAGAGTGAGTCGCCAAACCACTTTTCGCGCGGGATGATGTTGCCGTTCTCGTCCAGACGTCCCAGCTCCTTGGCGCGGGCCTTGCGGCGTGCCTCACGAGCTATCGAGTCGGCTATATGCTTGGCCTGTTTTTCGCTTAGACGCTTGAGCTCGTCGGGAACATTTGCTATCGAATCGGCACGAGCCTGCTCCAGAGAATCAAGGCGTTGTATCAGTATACCACCCTCTACCCGCTGCGTCTTGCCGCGACGCAGTGCTTGTGCTGAGGCATCGGTATTGATGCACAAAGTGAGAAATACGGCCATCACAACCACGCGTAGCCATCCGCCCGACATCGTGCTGATAGATGTCGAGTTGTGTTTGAAGAGTCGATAGCGTGGTGTAGTGTTCATGCCTAATTAATCAGGTTCAGGAGTTGTCTGTGGCGAAGACGCTCGATGAAGGTCTCAATATCTGCATCCGACTGGAAGTCGATGACGATCTTGCCACCGCCATTCTTGCCACGCTTGATGCTGATGTTCTCTGAGAAGTAGGGCTCCAACTGCTCCACCAGACGAGAGTATGACTCGGGATACTCCTCCTCCAATGCGGGCTCCGCTGTGCTCTGCTCTGACAGTTTGCGAGCCAGCTCCTCCATCTGACGTACCGACAGGGCCTTCTTAAGGCAACGCTTCAGCGCCCACAGCTGCTGCTCGGCGTCGATGCCTGCGATAGCCTTGGCGTGACCCATCGTGATGAGTCCCTCTTTTAGAGCGAGCTGCACCTCGTTGGGAAGATTCAGCAGACGCATATAGTTCGACACCGTTGAGCGCTTCTTGCCAACTTTCTCGGCCATAGCCTCCTGCGTGAGTCCGCACTCCTCAATGAGGCGCTGCATACCCAGAGCGATTTCTATGGCGTTGAGATCCTGTCGCTGGATGTTCTCAACCAGTGCCATGGCGTGCAGGTTCTCGTCGTCGGCCTCGCGGATGTATGCGGGCAGAGTCTCCAGACCAACGATCTGCGACGCACGCCAGCGACGCTCACCACTGATGATGATATAGCGCGAGCCGTCACGCTTTACTGTAATGGGCTGAATCACACCTAACTGGCGGATCGATGAGGCCAACTCCTCGAGTGCCTCGTCGTCGAACTGCGTACGGGGCTGCGTTGGGTTGGGTATAATTTCCGAGATGGCGATTTCGGCCATGTGGTTCATGGGCTTGGCCTTTACCGATACGTTGTCGGTGCCGAAGATGGCATCCAAACCACGTCCTAAACCTTTTTGTTTCATATCTTACTTCGTTTCTTGTTTTGCTTTGCGGTTGCGCTTGATAAACTCCTTGGCCAGCGAGAGGTAGTTAACTGCTCCCGTAGCCGATGCGTCATAGAGCATGATGGGCTTGCCATGCGATGGTGCCTCGCCAAGACGGATATTGCGCTGGATGACTGTGTCGAACGCCAGCGGGCCGAAGTGCTCGCGCACCTCCGTTGCCACCTGATTGTTAAGGCGGTTGCGCATGTACATGGTCAGCACGAATCCCTCGATTTCAAGCGCGGGGTTTAGACCACTCTTTACGATCTTGATCGTGTTGAGCAACTTGCTCAGACCCTCCAGCGCCAGGTATTCGCACTGTACGGGAATAAGCACCGAGTCGGCCGCCGTAAGTATATTCACGGTGGTGTAGCCCAGCGATGGCGAGCAGTCGATAAGGATGTAGTCGAACTTGTCGCGTATGGGCTCCAGTACGTTCTTGATTACGTGGTGGCCATTCTCCATCTTGGGCAGCTCCGTGTCGGCAGCAACAAGGTCGATGCTCGAAGGCAACACCCAGAGCTTCTTTATGTCGGGGCTCTGCAGAATCACCTCCTCGGCACTTTTTTCGCCTACCAGACACTCGTAAATGCCGTCCAGCTCGATGTCGAAGCCCAGTCCCGATGTGGCATTTGCCTGAGGATCAGCGTCGAGCAGGAGAACTTTCTTGCCCAGAAGAGCCAGCGATGCGGCCAGATTTATAGCGGTGGTGGTCTTTCCTACTCCACCTTTTTGGTTTGCTAATGCAACTACTTTTGACATCTGTGTTTACTTCTCTTTGATGTAAAAAACTCCTCTTGGAGTAAATATTGCATAAATATGTAATATTAAGAGGATATAATCGGACAAAATTAATGAATTTTAATAAATAAAACAATCTTTGTTGAAAATTGCTTAACTTTGTGGTCAGTTAAACCAATGATTGTTCCTTTTGTATTATGAGCGAAAATATAAATAATGACAATATCGTTGGGGGTACTCCCCAATCTGTGACGCCGCAGAAAAAGAGTATGGCAGGCAAGCCGTTTTGGGTTGATGCCATGGTGGTTGTGTTGCTCTTTATCATTGCCCAGGCTGTGGCAACCGTTGCCTGCATGGCGATGGGACTGCGCATGCCCGGTGTAGCCATGACAACAAGTTTCGATGCCGAAGTACTTGAGAATGCCGACTCTATGCAGGCGCGCTTCATTGCCATCACCTATTTGGTATCGATGGTCATCTTCTACATCTCGATGTTCATCTATCAGCGCATGCGTGGCTGGTCGAGCAAGGGATGGTTTAATATGCGCGGCTGTACTCCCGTGCGTTTGCTGGCGGGTTATCTGCTTATCTGGTGTATAAGCATCGTCGTGGAGCCTTTGTCGGAGGCGTTGCCTGGCGATCAGGATATGCTCGGTAATGGTGGCTGGCTGCTCTTCTCGTCGGTGCTGCTTGCCCCGATATTTGAGGAGAGCCTCTTCCGTGGCTATATGACTGGCATTCTGCGTAAGGCATATGGCGGCATGGCGGCATGGATTGTGCCCGCCGTTACATTTGGTGTAATACATGCCATTCCCTCGGTGGTGATCTCAGCCACATTGATGGGACTGGTGTTGGGATATCTCTATCTTCACTATCGTTCGCTGGGGCTGGTGGTGATGTTGCATGCGATGAATAACCTTACGGCATGCTTCCTGCGAATGATGGATATGGGCGATATGACCGTGAGCGGTCTGCTGAGCGAGGGCCCATGGTACTGGGCGCTGTATGCAGTGTGTGCAGTGGTGCTGGGCGTAACATTTGTGAAGATGTATCGCAATATTTCTGGTATAAAAGTTGAGAATAATACATCTATAGAGTAATAATATTGCACATTGATTCGTTACTTTCAAGTAAAAAGACTATCTTTGTGGAATATTATGAGCCGATTGGTAAAAATATTGCTTTTAGCTGCGCTGTTGCCAGTGGTATCGTGTCGTGAACTTCCGGATTATCTGGTGGGTGACGATACGATTGCTCGTGTTGGTCGCAATGAGTTGTCGATCAACGAAATCAGCGAAATTATGCCCGCTAACCTCAAGGGCGAGGATAGCGTGACATATGTAAGACAGTATGTCGATCGCTGGATTGTCCGCCAGCTCAAAGTTGAGGAGGCCGATCGCCTGTTCTCCACCTCGGAGCGCGAGATTGAGCGTCTGGTGGAGGAGTATCGTCAGACTCTGCTCAGCAGCCGTGTGGATCAGCACTATGTATCGGCACAGACTACAGCCGAGGTAACTGATGAAGATGTGGCGGAGTATTACAACACCCATAAGTCAGACTTCCTGCTCGACCGCACTCTTGTCAAGGGCCGTATTCTCTGCTACGATGACTCTTATCGCCAGAGCAAGCGACTCCTCGAGCAGATGCGTAAGGCATCTACCTCGCAGACCGAGGACAAGACTTTCTCGGATATGTGCGAGAAGAACGGATTCCTGCTTATCGACAACCGCTCGGAGTGGATTAACTTCGTCGATTTCCTTACCAATCTCCCCACAACACGCACACAGGATTACGAGCCTCTGCTCGACAAGATGGGCATCCAGCAGATGGAGGCCAACGGCTTGCGCTATCTGTTCGACTTTACGTCGGTATGCCGCAAGGGCGATGTGGCTCCGCTGGAGGTGGTGGCCGAGAATATACGCCGTATCCTCACTACGCAGCGCCGTAGCGAGATCGTGAAGTCGCACGAGGAGGCAATCCGCTCGCAGGCCGAGGCCGAGGGTCATGTGAAGGTGTATAAGTAGAGTTGGGACGTTGGACACTACATGAGAGTGTTTTTAAGCCCGCTGGGGCTTGCAATATAGTTTGAAAATAAAAAGGATAAAGAGATATTTATGTTGAAGAAGAGAGTTATAGCCGTTGCTGCCTTGATTGCCGTAATGATGTCGGCAGGAGTGCTGACGGCACAGAAACGTCAGGTGTTACTCGATCGTGTTGTGGCCGTTGTTGGTGGCTCGGCAATCCTTTACTCTGAGGTTGAGGATAACGCTGCAACTCTGGTGCAGCAGCGCCGTGAGCAGGGATACACCTCGGATCGTGATCCCATGAACGAGAGCCTTGAGATGCTCATGCGTCAGAAACTGTTGTACAGCCAGGCGCTGATCGACTCTATTGATGTTTATAGCGATATCAATAGCTACGTTGAGGAGCAGTTGCAGAGCATGATCGCCGAGGCTGGCTCGATTGCAGAGCTGGAGGCACGTGAGCATATGCCTGTCTTCAACTTCCGCGAGTTGCTGCGTCAGCAGGTCGTCGAGCAGGAGTATGCCCGCAGCATGCAGCAGACTGTTGTCAGCGATGTAAAGGTGTCGCCCGGAGAGGTTGAGCAGTACTTCAACAGCCTGAAGGAGGAGGAGCTTCCACTGGTGCCCGAGCAGTATGTATATGCACAGATTGTCCGCTATCCCTCATCGCAGGAGGATGCCAAGCGCCGTACACGTGAGCGTTTGATGGAGATGCGTGAGCGTATCATTTCGGGTAAGTCGACCATGGCCGTTTTGGCACGTACCTACTCTGTTGACCCCGGTACGGCAATGCGTGGCGGTGAGATGCCTGCAGGTCCTTTGGAGGAGCTGGTGGCTCCCTATGCCGAGGCGCTGGAGAAACTCAAGCCCGGTCAGGTGTCGGAGGTTGTGGAGACCGACTACGGATTCCACATCATCGAGCTCCTTGAGGAGCCCAAGAATGGACTCTACCGCTCGCGTCACATTCTGTTGCGCCCGACATATACGGCCGAGGAGTTGAATCAGCCCATCACATTCCTTGATAGCCTTGCAAATATGATCCGTCAGGACTCTATAACATTCGAGGCCGCTGCATTGGAGCATTCGGAGGATAAGCTCACCAAGATGAATGGAGGTCTTGTTACCAACCACGACCTGCTGATGAGCAGCCCCTCATATGCCAATGTGAAGTATTCGGCGACCAAGTTCCGCCGTGAGGACTTTGGTGATGGCAAGAGCCTTCAGGACTATAGTAATATCATCCGTATGAAGGTGGGTGATGTGTCGCCTGCATATATGGCTCAGGATCTGCGCCAGAACCAGCAGGCCAAGATCATCAAGTTGCTGGAGATTATCCCCACACATCCCGCATCTCTGGAGGAGGATTATTCCACAATCGAGGAGATGGCCCTCTCGCAGAAGCAGCAGAAGATATTCGATGAGTGGATGCGCGAGAAGATCGACGGGTTGTATGTCTATATTGCACCCGATTTCCGCGAGGGAGAGTTCGAATATCCTAATTGGGTGAAGTAAAGTATATTACGGTGCGGCGTATATTATCAATCATAACCGTTATGGCGTTTGTCGGCATCCTCTTTGCGCAAGAGGCTGCCGTTCGTCGTGTTATGCCCACCTCATCAGCCAGTGTACAGGCTACTCAGACGCAGCAAACCACTTCACAACGTCGCCGTGTCGATTTTATGGCCGATGTGGTGCGCCCATACAACCATGCTACGGATAGTATTGTCTATCTTGTCGGCAACTTCGCCGCGCATCATAACGGCGCCGTCATCTCGTGCGACAGCGCGGTGCGATACAGCGATACACGCTGGGGTTTTTTCAATCGTCTGCTCATTAATCAGGACTCCATATATATATATGGTGATAGCGCTCTCTACGATGGCGAGCGAGGCGTGGCCGAAATCTATGCCCCGATCGTGAAGGTTGTCGATGGCGATGCTCTGCTCTATACCTATAATTTTATGTTCAATACCTCCTCACGCGTAGGCAACTATACGGGTGGCGGTGTGCTGGTGCATGACAATAATATCATTGAGTCGCAACGTGGCTACTACTACTCCGAGAGCCACGATATCATCTGTGTCGAGGATGTGGAGCTGCACGGAGCCGATTACGACATGAAGAGCGACTCCATTATCTACAATACTGACAGTGAGATGGCGCACTTCTTTACTTCGAGTGAGATATGGAACGTCGATGGCGACTATCTCTCGGCCGATGCAGGTATGTATGACAAGGCGCAGGATCTCTATATGGTTACCCGCAACGGTTATATCCTGACCAAGGATCAGGAGTTGTGGGGCGATACCTTATCTTATTATCGCACGTCGGGCTATGTCGAGGGTCGCGGAAATATCCAGATGGATGACTTTAAGGAGAAGATGATGGCCTTTGGCGATTATGCCGAGTACTGTCAAGATCCAGGCAATATGCTCCTTACACGCCGTCCGTCGGTGATCAGCTATGATCTGTCGCAAAGCGATTCTGTCTTTATGCGAGCCGATACTATTTCCGTGCGTACGATCTCCGTTCTGGAGGAGCGTGCCGCAGCCGAGAAGGCCGCAGCGGAGAAAGCTGCCGCTGAGGCGCAGCAGACGGCGCCCCGCCAGAATACACCCTCGTCGCAACCTGCCCAGCCAAATGCGCAGCAAGCAGTGACGGCCGAGGATGCCGACATGGATTATGAGGATGATCAGATGCTCTCTGAGGAGCTGCCCGCAGATAGTGTGCAGAAGGATAGCGTAGTGCTAAGTGACAAGGAGTTACGCGCAC
>JAFOXS010000246.1 GCA_017391665.1 Alistipes sp.
ACATTCGTCTGGTGGGAACTCCCCCCTCGTCGATCGGTAAGTTCGGTGGCGATACCGACAACTGGATGTGGCCCCGCCACACGGGTGACTTCTCAATCTTCCGCGTATATGCATCGAAGGACAACAAGCCCGCGGCATACTCAAAGGACAACGTACCATACAAGCCCAAGCGTCACCTCGAGATCTCTATCGCAGGCTACGAGGAGAACGACTTCGCTATGGTTATGGGCTTCCCTGGCTCAACAACAGTTATATGACATCGTACGAGATCGATCAGATGCTCGAAGTGGACAACCCGCAGCGTATCTTCATCCGTGGCGAGCGTCAGGCTATCCTCTGGGAGGCTATGGAGGCAAGCGACGCCGTACGCATCAAGTACGCATCGAAGTATGCCAGCTCATCAAACTACTGGAAGAACTCGATCGGTATGTCTAACGGCATCACAAAGCTCGGCGTAAAGGCACAGAAGCAGGCCGAGGAGCGTAAGTTCCAGCAGTGGGCCGACAAGAACACCCTGCCCGAGGAGCGTTACATCGACGCGCTGCCCAATATGCAGAAGACCATCGAGGCTATCACACCCATCGAGGGTTCGATGCAGTACCTGCAGGAGGCATTCCTGCGTGGTGTGGAGATCATCACCGCAGCTCGCACAGCAACGGCTCGTCTGGATGCGTTCTACAAGGATTATGAGGTGGAGCTCGACCGCAAGGTTGCAAAGCGTATGTTCGCCATCGCCAAGGAGAATATGGATCCCAAGTATCTGCCTTCGATCTACGCTGAGGTTATCGACACGCAGTTTGGCGGCAACATCGACCAGTACGTAGACTGGCTCTACAACAACTCGGCATTCTACTCGCTGGAGAAGGCTAAGAACCTGAGCGACGAGGCTCGCACACAGGATCCCGCATACGTTCTGGCGCAGTCTGTTATCAAGAGCTACAACTCGCTCGTACCCGAGTATCAGGCACTCAGCCCCCGCTACAACGAGGCACACCGTCTCTACGTGGATGGCCGCATGAAGATGGAGCCCCAGAAGGCATGGTATTCTGATGCCAACTTCACCATCCGTCTGACCTATGGTCAGGTGCTGCCCTACAACCCCTCGGATGCAGTGACCTACAACTACTTCACTACGCTGGAGGGTGTAATCGCCAAGGAGGATAAGTCGAACCCGCTGGAGTTCACCGTAGAGGAGAAGCTCAAGGAGTTGCACAGCAAGAAGGACTACGGCCGCTATGCCGATAAGGATGGTCGTCTGCACGTAGGTTTCCTTGCGAACCTCGACATCACGGGCGGTAACTCTGGTTCACCCGTTATCGATGGCAAGGGTCGCCTGATCGGTTTGGCATTCGACGGCAACTGGGAGGCAATGTCGGGTGACGTGGCATTTGAGCCCGCACTGCAGCGTTGTATCGCAGTGGACGTTCGTTACGTGCTGTTCGTAATTGACAAGTTTGCAGGCTGCAAGCACATCATGAGCGAGCTGGACATCGTTTCGAAGTAAAGCACTAATACATATATAATATAAAGGCTACTCCGCGAGTAGCCTTTTTTGTTACGTGGCGGGATACAAAAACGGGCTACGGCTACGTTACATTAAAAAAAAGTGTTACTTTTGTGATTATTCTTCTCCTGATGGAGATCAAAATCGCAAACCTTATGAAGAAATTTTTACTGCTTATAACAACCACCCTTCTGGCCCTCGGCGCTATGGCGCAACCATCGATACCGTCGCTGGCAGAGTCTTCGGACAGCGACCTGCAGGCACGATTCAAGGCCTCGATGGAGATTCCGCTATCGGATAAGTGGAGCCTTACGTGGGGCGAGCAGCTGCGACTGAAGAATACGCTGGGCGATGTGGATAAGGTGCTATCGAGCCTCACGCTCGACTATGAGCCGTGGCGATTTCTGGAGGTGGGCACCGAGTACGCCTTCGTAAATGAGAGAAAGGGAGCCGACGACTGGCGCATAAAGCACCGCATAAACTTCAACGTGACAGGAAAGCTGAAGCTGGGACGCTTTGACTTGTCGCTGCGTGAGCGTATACGTTTTGTGGTTCGTAGCTACAATACGAACGAGTTCGAGACACCCGATCCATTTACCACACTGCGTACGCGACTGAAGGCGGCTTACAACAACTCATCGGACTGGAAGCCCTACGCATACGTTGAGCTCTACACCACGCTCAACGCCCCCGAGGTGGTGGAGAACTATCTGCGTGACCCGCTCGACAGGGACAACTACATCAACCGTGTGCGAGTGGTCCTGGGTAGCGAGGTAAAGCTGGGCGAGAAGCACAAGATGGATCTGCATTATATGCTCAACCTGAACCGCTCCTACAAGAACAAGTACGACGCAACGACGGGCGATGTGGATAAGTGGGCACTCGAAAAGTTATGCGCGCACGTTATTTGCGTGGAGTACAAATTTAAATTATAATGAGAAAATTTAACATAATCATCCTCTTTTTTACGGCATTCCTTGCCCTCGGCGCTGCAGAGTGTGCAGTAGCGCAGGTTTTCAAACCACGCCTACCTATATATATTGTCAATGGTGAGCGCATGGACGAGGAGCAGGTCAGAGCCATCGACCCCGAGGATATTGTATCGAACGAGTTGCTGCCAGCTGACGAGATAACCATAGCGAAGTATGGTCAGGATGCGGCAAATGGAGTTATCCTCATCACGCTACGCTACGATACCCAGGCTCGCTTCGAGGTGGATGGTAAGGAGACCAGCTTCAGCAACTACATAGCACAACGCATCAAGTGGGGCGAGATGGACCCCATAGCGCAGGTGGTGATGTCGCTGGAGGTTGGAGCCGACGGTGTGGCACGCGAAAAGGAGGTGCTGGAGTCTTCGGATAGAAAACTGCTCAAGCGCATCCGCGCGGCACTGGCCGAGGCGCCACGATGGGTGGCCGCGAAGAAGGATGGCAAGGGGCTGGCAACGAAGCATATCCTGCGTATAACGCTGCCCATAGGAAGCAAGATGCCACGCGAGTGGGCTGTAATACTAAGATAAAAAAAGGAGTCAAAAGACTCCTTTTTTTTATAACCAGTGTACACGCTCCTCGCCCTCGTATGGTGGCAGAGGCTTGGGCTCATAGTCCGAATAACCGAGAGCCACAGCGCAGAGTATGCCATAATGCTCGGGGATACCCAACAACGAGCGCAGGAAGTCGTCGGCCTTGGCTCCATCGGGCTCATCCTTCAGACAGGGGCGGTCGTTAACGTGCACCCAGCACGAAGCCAGACCCTCATCAACGATGGCGAGCTGGATGGTAGTGGCAGCAATGGCGCAGTTATCGACCCAGAGGTCGGTAAGGGTCCTGTCGCTTGTCACAACGATAGCTGCCGTGGCATCCTTCATAAAGGCTGAGCCATAGTCGCGCATCTGCGACATACGCTCCAGCGTAGCACGATCCTCAACAATGAAAAAGCGCGTAGAGCGCGTATTGCGCGACGTGGGGGCAACGAGTGCTGCATCCACAATGCGCTGCAACTTCTCTCTCTCGACGGGTGTCGGGAGGAACTTACGCGTCGAGCGACGACGCGATACAACTTGCTTGAATTCCATACTTTTCTATTATCTATTTTGTTTTACATATTCTCATCCTCAACGCGTAGTACCTCGGTCGAGATCTCACCCAGCGCACCGGCAACAAAGTTAATGGCCGACTGCACCTTCACAAAGTCGATATACTGCAAATCTGCGGCCGAGCCATCGGCTGCAACGGCCGACGAAATCTTGAAGTAGTTCCTCACCGCCTCGCCCGCAGAGCCTGTGTCGCTGTCGCTGCCCTGATTGTCGGCATAGCCCCATGCGTAGGCTCGATTGACCTGATTACCAGTCGTAGGATCAACTTCGGTATTGGCCTCCAGACGAGAGCCATAGAGCGTAAATGATGACTCTTCCCATGCCGGATAATAGAACTCCTGCGTATGGGTAGCGTTGCGGCGCAGTGTTCCCGTAGCACCACGATTGTCGCGCCACTGCACTCCCATGCCCGCCGCCGCGGGACGATAGTAGGTAATGGCATAGCCACGCGAATGGTTCTCGGTACCCCACTCCGAACCACGCAACTCATACCACACATCATCGGGCAGGCCGTTGCCGTTCGCATCCTGCATAACCCACACGATACCCGCCTCGGACGAGCCCTCGTGCATATTACCTGCAATGCTGAAGTCGTAGTCGCCACTATTTACAACGCTATGGTCGAAGCCGACAACCACATAACCGCCCCAGCCACCCAGCGAGACATACTTTTCGCCTTCCAAACGCTTCTGGGCATAGGCAACTGCGGCGTCAGCGGTCTGCTCGCCCGCAAAGCCCGACTGCGGCTCATTGATAAACTGACCTGCAGCAGGACGATACTCATAGACCTTGGTGGCCGTAGCACGGCTCTCGGCACTCACCTCGCGACGGAAAGTGCCCTCCGTAGGGGTGCACACAACCTTCAGTGTACGAGTGAGGGAGTAGCCATCGCTATCGGTAATGGTGAGCATGATGCTATATTCGCCCTCTGTAGAGGGGGTAAATCGGAATACAGGATCGGTCGATTGCTCCGCGCCACACTGCCACAGGTAAGAGGGTGATGCATAGTGCCAAAGCGTAGCATCGAGAAGCAGTGTACGACCCAGAGGAACGTTGTACTCATCGGCCATATAGATCTCGCCATCGAGACGGCTCACAACGCGGAGCGTAAGCTGCTCGGAAGAGCGACCATCTTCATTTTCAACACTTAGCAACAGGTCGTGATCACCCGCCGCAGAGAGCATAAGCGTGCACGCAGGCTGCGTGGAGATGATCTGATTATCCAGTCGCCACTCATACGCTGCCTCCTCGCCATAGAGCACATCGGCCGTAAGGGTATGCTCGCCAAAGGGCAGCGTAAGCAGACGATCTTCGCCTACGGCAAACGAGATGACGGGTGGCTGCAGAGCCTCCACATCGATGCGGATGTCGGCACTGCTGGCTCCGACCTTGTTCTCGACACGAAGGGTTACATAGAACGTGCCAACGCGAGTGGCCTCAAAGGTATATGTAGCTGACGACGAAACCGTTACGCCATCGATAATCCACGCATAACTCTCGCCGTTCTCTACCCTGGGCGAGAGCGTCAGCGTATGCCCCACCTTAAGAGCGTAACGATCGCCCTGCTCGAAGGTAATAGTCGGCAGAGAGTCAGTAGTTATCTCCGTATGTGAGTTGCAGGCGCAGAGCGCAAGCAACGGCAAGAGGAAAAGAATGAGTCTCTTCATAACTTATACTATTCTACGGGCCGTGGCATCCTTAGCCAGACCCTGCGATGTAAAACCTTCAATAAGCACCAGGCCAGGACGTTTGCCAACCTCCACCGAGCCCAGCTCATCATCCATACCCAAGGCTCGTGCTCCACCCAGCGTAGCCCACTCCATGCGCTCGGCAACGGGTACTCCTTCGATGCGTTTTACCTCCTCCAGCATCGATAGGTTGGTATTAGAAGCGAGCGAATCTGTGCCAAGACATATCAGGGCATTGTGGCGACGCAGAAGCTCCACGGGCGGCTTCAGTCCAGAGATATAGTCATTGGACTGCGGGCAGAGAACCCACGCTATAGGGTGCTGGAAATGATTCTCCAGAATAGATAAATCCTCCTCGTCAATGCAGCAGCCATGCACCAGCATAAGGCGCTGCGCACGATCAAGCGAGGCTGCAAGGCGTCGTGCCGGCGAGCCATAATGGAGGAAATCGCACTGCCAGCCCATCCGCTCATACCACGCAGCGAGCGATCCCGAGCCATCATAGAGGGCCTTCTCGTCGGGCGACTCCATAAAGTGAATCGAGAGCGGTGCCGTCGCTGCAGCGCGGCACACATCGCCAAATGCTCCATCCTGCAACGAGTAGGTCGAGTGTGGCGTAGGTGTGGTCGCTGGATAAGAGAGAAGCGGCGCGATGGAATCCATCTCCGACTTTAGACCGAACAGTTCGGCGAAGGAGTGGTAGCGAATAGGGCTACGCTCCTTCATGGGAAAGGATGTAGTGCCATTGACAATATCGGCCACAGCCTGCACACCCTCCTGCCACATAGTGGCATCGGCAGCATAGAGTGCTCGCTGACGCTCCTCATCCGAGAAGCCGCCACGCACCTGACCAATGGCGCGGGCAAAGCCTGCAAAGCCCGTACCCGGGGCAATGGCTCCACGCAGGTAGGATAGTTCGATGTGGCAATGTGCATTGACAAAGCCGGCCGACAAGGCTCCCGAGTAGAACTCGGTGCAGGGCATGGTATCCAGTCGCTCCCACTGCGCCACACGCACGATGCGGCCATCGTCATCGAGTTCAATGACGGGACGGGGCATGATCTGCCCGCGGTCGATAAGGTAGTGGGCGGCGATGGTACGCATTCTTTATCTGACTGTAGGTGATTCTATAAGACTGATGAGCGAGTCGGAGAAGATACGCATCTGCGACTGCTCGCGAAAGAGCATCTCGACGCACTCCTCAATGGGCGGACGGTAGGTGACCTTCACATTGTGGATAGTCATCGAGGGCACCTTGCGCTTCTTGGGCTCGCGAGCATAGTGGAAGAAGTCAATGACAAGGCTCTCAATAGTGGAGTCCGCCTCGGTGATAGTCTGCTCCTGATTGAATGTGGACTCCCTGCGGCGCTGCAGCGTACCGTTGACCACTGCCCGACGGGTGCTATCCTCACGCTCAAAGTAGATATACATACGACGGTTGGGCTCACGATCTAGCGAGTCGAGGGTGTATGAGCCCGAGATGGTGTAGAATCCAGGCGAGATGTTACCCAGACGGTAGCGCATGCGTACCGAGTCCTCATCCTTGGCGATAACGATGGTGGTATCGCTAAGGATGGTGCGTGTAAAGCGGCGCGCAGCAACATTCTCGATGGTATCCTGACGGTTGACCTCGTCGGCCAGCGCCGATGACTCCTGCTCAAGAAGCGAAATCATGTACTCGGCAACATCGCTCAGGCGGATACTCTTACGACGAGAGAAGTTGTTGATCGTATATTGCACATCCTCGGTGGTGTAGCCATACTCGGCAAAGATCGGCTCGTAGATATTGAGCGAGTCGAGCTTGAAGTCGTTATTCATGTTAAGATAGGCATTGACCAGCATGGCATCATGGAAGATCTGGCCAAGGATCTTATCGGGTACCTCCTTGGGTTTGTTACACGCCACGATGAGCAGGGCTCCGAGCAGAAAAAAGGCTGAAATTATACGTTTCATCACTCTAAATATTGTCGCGCATCAGGGCGCGAACGGTAAGTTTTACAACTATATACGACACGGCAGCGTAGGCCACCACGGTCAGCAGTATATCCTGCAGATGCACCTCCACGGGGTAGGCATTGACCTGCAGAGTCTGGGCATCAATGCCCACAAAGCCGAAGTGTTGCTGCAGCAGAGCAAGGCCCGCGCCCAGCACAAGACCCAGCACAAGGCTCAACAGAGCCATAAGCAACCCTTCAGCGGTGAAGATGTCGCGCACAAAGTCGCGGCGGGCACCCATCGTGCGCAGCGTGCGCACGTCATCACGCTTGTCGATGATGACCATCACCAACGTGCCCACAATCGAGAGCGAGGCTACGATCATCACCAGCACAGCGATGCAGAAGACGCCCCACTTTTCGATCGCCATAAGGCGGTAGATGGAGTTACGCTCCTCGCGTGTGCGCACATCGAAGTGCTCCCCTACGGCTGCCTGCAGCTGTTCAGCAAGGCGCTGCGGCGAAGCACCCTCGCGCAGGCGGATCTCCACAGCCGAAGCACGGTCGGCATAATTAAAGAGGCTCTGCGCCGCCTTTAGCGACGTGATCACGAGCGAGCGGTTATCCTCGTCGATGGAGTAGATGCCGGCAATGGGCAACTCGCGACGGGTGTAGCCTCCCACGGGCAGCAGCGTAGATATACGCGTGCGGTTGATGGCATAGAGCTGCATGCTTTCGCCGATGGCGGTCGTACGCAACGACGAGAGATCCTGCATCACACCATGAGCCGCAACAACGTAGTCGTTCTCCTCCGCGCGTGTGGTAAACTCGCCCACAAGGATATTCTTCGCAACGGGCACAACCGAAGTATAGCCCTCGTCCACACCCCTTACCTGCACTACGGCACGGCTTGCGCCCATCTGTGCAAGAGCACTCTGCTCCAGAATGAAAGAGTATTGCTCCACATCGGCTAGGTCATCGAGCAACGCCGAGGGCAACTCCTCAACGCGAAAGGTGGTACCCTCGCGTGGGGTGATACTCAGATCGGAATCGACACTCTTCAGGTTATCAAGTGCCATGCGCTCCAGGCCATTAAATATCGAGAGTAGCAGGATGATGGCCGCAACGGGTATGGCCATGGCCACTATGCTCACAGCCGAGATCATATTGATCACGGAGTGTGACTTCGGCGAACGGACATAGCGCCCCGCAATAAGATATTTAAGGCTCGACAGCACTCCCGACGCGGTTTACTCCTTGAGCAGTGAGTCAATATTCTCGATATACTCGAGCGAATCGTCAAGGAAGAATTGCAACTCGGGCACGATCTTGAGCTGGTTGCGGATGCGCTTGCCCAGCTCGCGGCGGATAAACCAGTTGTTCTTCTCCAGCTCCTCCATAACGGCGGCATTGCGATCGAAGGGGAAGATACTGAAATAGATCTTCGCATAGGCAAAATCGGGCGACACGCGCACGGTGGTAACCGTGATCATGGCACCTGCACCCAGGCCGCGACACTCCTTCTGGAGAATCTCGGCGATATCGCGCTGAATCTGACGCGCAATCTTCTGTTGACGTGTTGTTTGTTGTAATTCCATATTATCAATTCGTTTTTTATGCTTAATATGTATATATCTAACTATTCTTACTTATCATCGCATACCTTGCGGACCGTGTCCGCATTTACAAATCTGACCCACCCCCACACCCCCGCCTCAGGCAGGGGCTTTGGTCGCCGCAAGCGGCTCCGAAGTGGAATGACCAAAGGTTAAGCGGCTTTCCTGTACTCCTTTAACGGCCTGAGGTAGAAGTTCCCTGCTGGAAGCGGAACTCCTTGCTCGAGCGGTCGCGCTTGGGCGGCTTGTAGAACCACTCATCAAAGCCCTCCTTATTGAATCGGTAGGCAAGCGTAACGCTCAGGTTGAGATTATCGATGGGCGAACGCAAGGGCGTAGTGAGGAAGGGATTCTCGGCGCCATCGGTTGCGTTGTCGTAATATTTGTTCATGTTGCGCAATAGGTCAGCATAGCCGAAGTAATAGCGGGCGCGCACACCCAACTCATAACGGCCAAATAAAAGGGCAAAGCCTCCGCCACCAGCAAGACCATAGTTCCAGCGGTTGTCGCGCTCCAGACGCCAGTCGTAAGAGCCGCTAAGACCCGTATCCTCGTACTTATAGTCACCGCCGAAGTTATACGAGAAGGTGAGCGCCGCCTCAAGATAGAGGCGCACATGATTCTTAGCCAGATAGACGTGCGGCTGCCAGACGATGGGCAGCATGATGGAGTTAAGGTGGCGGGAATAGAAGTTGTATTCGCGCACCTCCTCGCCACGATCGTCGATCGAAGAGGAGTAGGAGTAACCATGCGAGAAACCGCGCTGCATAAACTCCAGATCAACGCCTACGGCTCCAACAAAGCGTGGCAACGAGTAGTAACGCCACGAGATACCGAAATTCATATCGCCGATCAGAGGCTTCATCTCATACTTCGGATAGAAGCGTGCTGTCGAGGCACCCAGACCGCCCGTGATACCCAGCGTATGCTGTGCCCACGCAGCGGGGGTGATGGCCATCAATATCGCCAGCAGTGTATATTGTACTATCTTCTTCATAGACTAGACTTGTTTTTTCGTTAGCGGGCCCTTACTGCCGATGATGAGCCAATGCGTGATGAGCTGCTACTGCTGCCGCCCATTGCGCCACCCATCATGCCGCCCATCGAACCCATGCCCGTAGAGCCGTGGTTGTGGTTGTGCGAATCACCCGAGGCGGCCTCCTCGCGTCGCTTCTCGGCCTCCTTTTGCAGACGCACCTGCTCGCGACGGTTGAGCTGCTCGATGAGCTGTTCCATGGTAACGGGAGCAAAGAGTGATGCCATGTCGAGCGAGAACTCAAACTCCCAGCCAGCCTTCATCGTGAAAAGCTCCTCCTCCTGCTCGTTCTTATAGAGCTCGGCACGCTCGCTCTGACGACGCTCAACCAGATTACCCGAATCCCAGCGACCATTGCCATTGAGATCCTCCACGATGCGGATACGCATATCGCCCGTGGGGACATAGTTGATCGTATGAACGCCGGCACCGATATTGGGGAACTCGCGCTGCACCTCATTGCGCTCGCTGAGCAGCTGGATGATATATTGTGCTCCCTCTGTGCGGGGCTTGACATCGAGTCGAAGGGTTGCGAACTTGGCAATGTCGGCAACCGTAAAGTTAAGCTTCAGCGAGTCATTTCCCTCGCCCGTAATGTCGGCCAGCGCATCGGTGGGGATGTAGAGCTGGTAGTTGCGGTCGGCTATCCAGCGCGAGCGCATACGCCACTTGCGCGGTGAGAGCGAATCGGGCCTGAAGGTTACGCTCTCTCGCACCGTGTCGCGCTTATCGCTCCATGAGCGGAGTTCGAAGGCAAGAGAATCGAACTCAGTGAGCGGCGTGGGGAACTCGAACTCGAGATCCTGCTCGGGGTTGATCTCCGTATTGGTAGTAGGCTTCACAAGGCGGAATGTCGAAGGACGTGACGGCTCGCGCCACTCGCGGCCCTCGGCCTCGGCACGGGCACGCTGACGCTCCAGACGTTCGCGATCGCGCTCCTCCTCGCGGCTCTCGACTCTACGCCACGCAAGACGCAACTCCTCGGTCTCGGGACGCAGCACACGCAGCGAGTCGTGCTTAAGGTATGATATCGAGCCACGGATGGTGTCGGGCAACTGCTCCGAGGCGACATTGAGCCACAGCGCCATAGAGTCGCGCTCGTCGCTCAGGTATTCGTAGATGATCTTATCCGAGGGGATGCCTTCCAACTCCAGCTTGCTGATCTGGGGGTGTGCTCCGCCAAAGGAGAGTATTATCTTGTGCTGCTCGGGGCGCAGTTTCTCGCGCAGTGTCTGACGGCGGAAACTCTCATCGGTGAACAGACGCAGGTAGATCTGCGGATCGGCCGAGGGGTAACGGCGCACGGAGTCGTACCAGATGGCAAACGAGGGCATCTGGGCAGGGTTATAGGTATCCTCCAGAAAGCCCACCATGTCGATCGACGGCTCGTAGGACTGGTTCTCGTTCTTATCCCAGTAAGCATATACACGATATGGCACGGGCTTAAGATTCTGCGCGATGAAGATACCGTTGCGCTGCGAGCGGGCGATCTTCGAGGGGCGGAAGTTGAACATCGTAGAGTCATACTCCCCGGGCTCGGGAACCGAGTCGGCCTCGAAGAAGCAGATGTAGGTACGGCCCAGCGAGTCGGCCTTCTGGCTATCCTCGGTATAGCCCGACATATAGAGCGAGTCGATCTCGTCGCCCGTAGAGAATACATAACGCAGGCCATGCAGGGGGTTACCCTCGTTGTTGTCGGCAACCGATGCGCCGAACTCGATGGCATAGGTGGTATTGGGCTCCAGCGAGTCGGGTTCAAGGGTGATCTGAATACCACGGCCACGCACCGCAACGGTGGGTTTCTTCTTCATCGCGGGCGAGGTGTAGAGCTCCTTCTGCTGATCCTTCAGCTGAACATACTCGT
>JAFOXS010000012.1 GCA_017391665.1 Alistipes sp.
GATAATGGCGGGCGCCACGAGTGAAAGTTGCGATGTGGTGACATCGCCCAGTGAGCCCATAGTCCATATTACAAAACTCTTCAGCGCCTCCTCGTTGCTCATATATTGCAGGATCTGCACTATGGCACTCACACCCGAGCTGGCCATCATGCCGAGTATAAGGATCACCATAATATCCTTTATCCTTTGACTTACAGCCGCTACAACAGCCAGTATTGCCGCTGCGCCGATCCATGCAGCACCGGCTATGCCTACGGTCGAGAGCCACGCCGAGCCTCCTATGCCCAGCAGTGGTGCTCCCAAAATAAACAGAGCAACGCCAAGGCTCGCACCAGAACTTACGCCAAGTACATATGGTCCAGCCAGCGGGTTGCGGAACAGAGTCTGCATCTGCAGTCCACTTACGGCGAGTGCCGCTCCGGCAAGAATTGCAACGATGGCCTTCATCAGACGTATGTCGATGACAATCTTGCGCGTTACGGGGTCGCCACCACCCATAAGAGCTGCCAACACCTCCTTTGCTGAGATGCCTACCGATCCGACCATCATGTCGGCGGCAAAGAGCACCACCACGAGGGCGGTGAGCAGAATAAAGAGTATGTGGCTACGACTTCTCATATCTATCGTTTGCGTATATCCTGATGTATGGTTTGTACGATGGCTTTGCCCGTCTGCTCATAGGCAGGTGCATCTCCCTCGCTCTGGATTGTCTTCTCTCCCGTGAGGTTGTAAATAATCTTTCCCACGTTGTCCTTCAGCCCGAATGCGTTGTTCCATGTCCAAAAGGCGTAGTGGGGCTGATTGGGGTCGAATATGTCGTGGCTGAAGATAAAATCTTCATGTACGATGCCCAGCTGCGCGAGCAGTGTTGCAGCCAGGTCGGCCTGCGAACAGTAGGTCGTTACCTCTGTGCCGCTCTGCTTCAGTGCGCCGCCCGTCCATATCATCGGTATGCGCTGACGCTCCTCGGCTCCTGTCGTGAGTGTAGAGGGGTAGGGCATGCCGTGGTCGGCAATCAGTATAACGAGCATATCGTTCCACGCATCCGATGTGCGCCAACGATCGATCATCTTGCCTACGGCCTCGTCGGTGAAGGCTACCGAGTTGAGAATCTTATCCTCGAATGCCGAGTAGGGCACATCGAACGGCTCGTGTGATGAGAGGGTCAGCAGCGTGGCAAAGAAAGGCTTCTCCTGCTTCGAGAGCGATAGCACCTCCTCGGCAAAGTAGGGGCATACCACATCGTCGGCGTAACCCCATTTGTTTGTCGGGGCATCGAACGATAACTGTGCCTTGTCGGTTATGCGCTCTACGCCTGTGCCGTAGAGGTAGGATATGGTGTTTGTGAAGTTGGCATCGCCTCCATACATAAAACTTGTGGCGTAGCCCTCATTCTGTAGCGAGCGTGCTATGGCGGGCAGCGTGTGAGCCTTCTGCGGATACTTCATCACCGACACTACGGGATGTGCTGCATAACCGCTCATCACGGCCACCGTACCTCGGTCGGTGCGGTAGGAGTTGGCGTACATATTCTCAAACCAGATGCCCTCCTGCTTGATGCGTTGCAGATTGGGAGCTACGGCCCGTCCATCCACAACCTCATCCATTACGGTGCGACCAAGACTCTCCAGCATTATGAGCACTACGTTTGGTCGCTCGGTGCGGAGGAGTTTCTCGCTGCTTGCGGGAGCAGTGTCGCCCGAAACAGCA
>JAFOXS010000130.1 GCA_017391665.1 Alistipes sp.
AGTGGCGACGCGAGGGTCAGTGGCGACGCTTGGGTCAGTGGCAACGCGAGGGTCAGTGGCAACGCTTGGGTCAGTGGCGACGCGAGGGTCAGTGGCAACGCGAGGGTCAGTGGCAACGCTTGGGTCAGTGGCGACGCGGATTACATTACTTTCCACGGTTTCGGCTCAAGAAACCGAACAACGACGGTATTCAAGTGTCAGGATGGCCAGCTGCGCGTATCTTGCGGATGCTTCCTCGGCACGGTAGAGGAGTTTGCAAAGAAGGTCGAGGAGACCCACGGCGACAGCCTGTTCGGGCGTGAATATAAATCCATCATCGAAGTAATCAAGGTGCATTTTGAGGATTATATCAAAGCCAATGTCGACGCATAAGTTCTGCTCGCTTTGTGGTCGAGAGCTACCGCTTGAATCGTTCCCGACGAATCGAGGGATGAAGGATGGCCACCTCGGTAAGTGCTTCGAGTGCTGGGCGATGTTCACCAGCGATAAGGTGCGCGTGTTGGCTATGGCCGAGCGCAAGCAGGTAGAGCCGAAGGTGGTAGAGCTTGTGCCTATCGAAGTCGAGCCGATCCCGAAGGTCGTAGATAACAAACCGCTCGACAAAAAGGAACGCGCGAGATTGAGGGCGAGAGAGCGTTACCGACGGATGAAGGCCGACCCCGTGCGCTACGAGGCGTTCAAGGCAAAGCACCGAGAACGAGCTTTGAGGGCGTACCACAACCGCACCGAGGAGCAGATCAAGCGCGACAATGAGCGATACAAGCGGTGGCAGACCGAGAACAAAGACAAGATGCGCGTGTCGGTGAAGAAGTGGCGCGATGACAACCGCGAGAAGTACAACGATGGCTTGCGCAAGTGGCGCGATGAGCACCCCGAAAGGGTCATAGAATACCAAATTCGGTACATGGAACGCAAGCTTGCAAAATTAAAGACACAAAAATCGGAAAATCCTTTGCAGATTCAAAAGTAATTTATATATTTGCAATGCGATAACCCTACAACTACATTCAGTTGTACATACATAGCCCTAATATGGGCGAGCTTTCGGGCACATCTGCTATGCAGTTGTGGGGTTGTCGCAAACTTTTGAAGGCTCGCCCTTCTTTTTTTGCACATATTAACCAACATTCAACCCTATGCGACAACTCGTTGAATGTGGCTTGGCGAAGAACAGTAACCAACCCACCGCGTACCGCGTAAGCGTATGCGCAAAGACCCCGACCGAGAGCGTGCGATTCCGCTATTCTGCTCTTGCATCTTCCTCAAACGTAGCCCTGCGCTATGCCGTTAAGCGTTTCCTCCAGTGCAACCCTACGGGTGCTATTGAGCGCGTCTATGTTCAACCAATCAAAGCCTAAAGCCATGAAAACGAAACTCGATTACATCCTTTCGTTCATCGGCTTTTGCGGATTGTTCGTGACCGCCTCGATCGACAGCGAGAGCTTCGCTCCCTACTTTATTTCGGTGCTCATTTCGGCCTTCTTCTTGATCGCTGGCCGAGCCATTAAACTCCCGTTCCTGCCTTATGAAGATTAATACATACACGATGCCCAGCGCATCGGC
>JAFOXS010000156.1 GCA_017391665.1 Alistipes sp.
ATAATCATCATGACCTCCAATGCCGGGGCACGCAACGCACAAGAAAAAAGGCGAAGAGTTGGCTATAGTACTCATTCAAAAGAGAACAATCATGATAACCAGCCTGATGACGAATACCAGAGAGCACTGGAGAGTACTTTTTCGCCAGAGTTCCTGAATCGTATTGATGAGACGGTTCTCTTTCGGCCGCTCACCATTGATGACATTGAGCAGATTATAAATCTCGAACTCGATAGCATATTGAAGCACACACAAGAGCAAGGCTACACCGTAGAGATAACAGCCGATGCAAAGCGCCATCTTGCAACGATTGGTTACGACTCGCAATATGGCGCGCGGGCACTGCGCAGAACCCTGCGTACAAACATTGAAGAGCCATTGTCATCGTTTATAATCGAAGGACGGCTACGCACGGGTGGTAGCGTCGCAATATGGCACGACGAGAACGAAGGACTTCTCCTACAGGTTGCATAAGATGTACCCGACTTAAGATGAAGAGAGGCTGCCACGATGCATCGCGGCAGCCTTTACCACAAAAAAGGGATGCTCCACAAGAGCATCCCTTCACTACACATAAAAATCTTAACTATTTGAAATATCTATTGTAAAGACCCTGGAAGCCTGCACCGTGACGTGCCTCATCCTTAGCCATCTCGTGGATAGTATCGTGGATAGCATCGAGGTTCTCCTGCTTTGCCAATACTGCCAAGCGGAACTTATCCTCGCATGCACCCTCCTCAGCGTTCATACGCTTGTAGAGGTTGGTCTTTGTATCCCATACTACCTCACCGATGAGCTCTGCGATCTTTGAAGCGTGCTCAGCCTCCTCCCAAGCGTAACGCTTGAAAGCCTCAGCTACCTCGGGATAACCCTCACGATCAGCCTGACGGCTCATTGCAAGATACATACCTACCTCGGTGCACTCACCCATGAAGTGCTCCTGCAAGCCCTTCCACAACTCCTCGCTGGCACCCTTGCCATCACCGAGCTTGTGCTCTGTTGCGAACTCAAGTGCGCCATCCTTCTCCTCGATCTCTACGAACTTCTCAGCGGGAACCTTGCAAAGCGGACACTTCTCGGGAGCCGCATCACCCTCATGAATATAACCACATACTGTGCAACGGAATTTCTTTGACATAATCTTTAAGTTTTAGTTTGTTTGTTATTATAGTTTGTTTCTTTTTTCTACTGCAAAGATATAGCGATTTTCTCTCCATGCAATAGGTATTTAATCACTATTTTTTATCCAATCATAAGTTTTGCTTATCCACTACTGCTCGGCCTGCATGATCAGATGTTCGATCAGTTCCACATCGGTACAATCCTTAGCCATAACCCGCTTCTCGCTATCGAGCAGATATAGTGCCGGTATAGCCTTCAGGTCGTACAATCGCTCACGCGTGATTGTCATCTCCTTATCGTAGGCATTAATCCACGACGAGGGGTAATCATTATAGTGCTCTTGCCAGGCCTGCAAATCGCGATCGGGATAGAGAACCAGAATTTTCAGCGTACCACGCTCGATCAGTTCATTGAGCATAGGTGAAGCCATAATCTGCTCCCGCACCTCGCGACACATCTCACAACCGGGGTTGCTCATAAATATAAGTAGGTACTCGGCCTTGATGCTTGACATCTGAGCCGAACGGCCTGAGGCAAGCGTATAGGTAAAGTCATTGGCCGTGCGACCTACACGGTTCTGCATCGCCACCAGCAGATCGTGCTGGTATGGCATACGCTCATACTCATCGTAAAAGGGCGAAGCAATAGCTGCCTCCAAAACGGGGATGTACTTTTCGTCGCTACGCAGCGGTGAATTGGGATCGTGCAGCACCATATCGGCCAGCATCATAAAATAATCGAACATACGACGCGAAGTCGAGGCCTTGCGCATAAGTCGGGCCATAGGCTCGTAGGCAATAGAGTCGGCCAGATAACCGCCCACATATACGGCGTAGGCTGTAGCCATATGCTGCGTATCGACCTTCTCGATAAATGTCGTATCGGCAAAATCGAACTTATCCCAGTAGTGATCCACCATGTATGCCATTCGCTGATCCTCGGGGATCATGGCGGGAGGCAGCGCAGGGATAAACGTCACCGCCTTTTCTGCCTTTGAAGAGCCTGACGGCGAAGTGGTAGTCCCACCTTGTCGCGAGCCACACCCAACAACAAGCAGGCCTATTACAAAGCTCAGAAAACAAGATATTATTGTTCGTTTCATCGTCTGGAAAAAAATTACATCTGCAACATCTCTGTTTGCTCATTACAAATATACAAAAAAAGAGTTTTGAACATCATTCGTTGAGCAAAAAATATACAAA
>JAFOXS010000321.1 GCA_017391665.1 Alistipes sp.
AAGTGGATCACCGAGTTAAAGTTATACTGCTTGAACACCTTGCGGAAAGCCTCCTTGTCGCAGCAATCGACCTCGACAAAAGGAACATCGACGCCCGTAATCTTACGCACGCCCTCAACACCGCTCATATCGGCATTTGAAAGGTTGTCGGCCACCACAACGTCGTAGCCTGCATTGATCAACTCAACGGCCGTATGCGAACCGATATAGCCAGCACCGCCCGATACAAGTACCATCTCTTTCATATATAGATTGTTTTTATCGTGCAAATATACATATAAAAACCGAAACAACACCCTCTTGGCCACAAAAAGAAGAGGTTGCCGACTCTTCTTTTGTCAGCAACCTCCTTTGCATTTCCTAAAAATTATATAACAGGTGGGATTTCAAGGCCTGCGAAACACATGAAACCGCAGTTTACTGGGACGTAAATGAGGATTTCGAGTGTGAGCGTAACGTTGCGTTTAAGCGAGGGCAGAGGGTGCTTGCACACTTTGCCGAGCGAAGCAACGAAAAGGAACTTAACGCAGAAATCACCCTGTTAGATGATTTTTATTTAGAAGGTAAGTTCTACCTCGGGGTGCGAATCCTTACCCGACCACATATTCTCCACCTTCACCACGAGCTTTGCGTCCTTGGCAACGGTTGTTCTGATCGAGCAGAAGGGGTTGAGCGTTGTGAGGTTACCACCGCCGATACGGATGGTGTAGGGGATTGAGGTGGTATTCGTAAGGCTCACCGTGCGACTGCCGTTCGAAGGGTTGGTATATACGACCGATGTTGCGATAGATGCCTTGAAGAAATCCTTTAAGAGCGATGCCTCGCCAGCGATTGTGCCAAACGAGTAGGCCAACGTACGGCGTGCCTTGAGTGCCGCCTTGAGCTCCGGCAGCGACTTATCCTTAGCAAAGATGAAGGTCATATTGCGCATCACCGCACCCTCGGTTGTAACGAAATACTCCTCAGCTGAAGAGCCGTGAATATCGGTATTCGAAGCAATGAACACACCCTGCTCGATAGCGTAGTCGATAACACGGGGATAGAACTCACCGCCATTCATAACCTCAACACCGTCAATAAGCTTCGCGGCATATGCCTTTCGCTCGGGCTCTGACATATCGAGGTTCTGACGACGCCAGCCCGGGTGGTTGTTCATCACCAGCGCACCCTGCGCGTGAGCGTTGCGGAACGCCTGCATGGGATCCTCATCGTGGATGATGTTGTTATCGGTGGTAAAGAGCGCATTGAAGTGACCGACGGTCTCGGGGGTGCGGGTAATCTCAATGCCGGGGATGATGGTAAGGCCATAGGCCTTGGCTGCAGCCTCAGCCAGACGTACGGGATAGTTCAAATCCGACTTGATGCCCTCCTTGTCGGTCTTACCTGTGCCGATGATGTTGGTGTTGGTAGCCTTTGTACCCTCGGGAAGAAGATCATTCAGGAAATTAACCATCTTCTGCTCGTAGGGGCGATACTCCAGATGCTCGGTGATAGCCAGCACATCCAGACCCTCCAGCCATGCCTCCTC
>JAFOXS010000353.1 GCA_017391665.1 Alistipes sp.
GGGCAATGTAGCGCAGGTAGTAGCTGCATCGTGAACAGAGTTCAACAGGAATGAGCCGCCCTTCTTCAAGCCCTTCAACACATCGTACTTATCTACATACGAGGGAACGTGGCAAGCCACGAAGTCGGGAGTAGTCACGAGGAAAGGAGTGCGGATGGGTGAATCACCGAAACGCAAGTGCGATGAGGTGTAACCACCCGACTTCTTTGAGTCGTATGAGAAGTATGCCTGGCAGTACTTGTCGGTTGTGCCACCGATAATCTTGATTGAGTTCTTGTTTGCACCAACTGTACCGTCAGCACCCAAACCGAAGAACAACGCCTCGAAGGTACCCTCCTTAGCCAATGCGATCTCCTCACCAACGGGCAATGAGAGGTTGGTAACGTCGTCGTTGATACCCACAGTGAAGTGGTTCTTGGGCTCTGCTGCGAACAGGTTCTCAACAACGGCCATGATCTGTGCAGGAGTAGTATCCTTTGAAGAGAGACCGTAGCGGCCACCGATAACCAAAGGCTGGTTCTCCTTGCCGAAGAACATATCCTTTACGTCGAGGTACAAAGGCTCACCATTTGCGCCGGGCTCCTTTGTGCGATCCAAAACGCATACGCGCTTAACTGTCGAGGGAACTACGTTGAAGAAGTACTTCTCTGAGAAGGGACGATAGAGGTGTACGGTGATAAGACCCACCTTGCGACCCTGAGTAGCCAGGTAGTCGATAGTCTCCTTGATGGTATCGGTTACTGAACCCATTGCTACGATGATATTCTCTGCATCCTCAGCACCATAGTATGTGAAAGGCTTATAGCAACGGCCTGTGATCTCTGAGATCTTCTCCATTGTCTCGGCAACCATATCGGGCACTGCATCGTAGAACTTGTTCGATGCCTCACGAGTCTGGAAGTAGATATCGGGGTTCTGCGCAGTACCACGAGTTACGGGGTGATTGGGGTTCAACGCTGCAGCGCGGAAAGCCTTCAATGCGTCACGATCGAGCATAGCGGTGAGCGATGCGTCGTCGATAACCTCGATCTTCTGGATCTCGTGTGATGTACGGAAACCATCAAAGAAGTGCATGAAGGGGATACGAGCCTTGAGTGCTACGATGTGAGCAACACCTGCGAGGTCCATAACCTCCTGAACAGAAGAGGTAGCGAGCATTGCGAAACCTGTCTGGCGGGTAGCCATTACGTCCTGATGATCACCGAAGATTGAGAGTGACTGTGCAGCCAGTGCACGAGCCGACACGTGGAATACACCCGGGAGCAGCTCACCGGCAATCTTGTACATATTGGGGATCATAAGCAACAGACCCTGCGAAGCTGTAAAGGTAGTGGTCAGCGCACCGCTCTGCAATGAACCGTGAACAGCACCGGCAGCACCTGCCTCCGACTGCATCTCAACAACCTTTACGGTCTCACCAAACATGTTCTTCTGGCCCTGAGCGGCCCACTCATCCACCAACTCTGCCATAGTCGATGAAGGTGTGATGGGGTAAATAGCAGCCACCTCCGAAAATTTGTAGGCGATGTGTGCCGCTGCGTAGTTACCGTCACATGTGATAAATTTCTTCTCTGACATAACTTTTTTTGTTTATTTTATGTAAAATTATTTCTCGCGACGCCCGACCTCACAGGGCCGGATAATTCGTGCATATGCACAAATCACGGCAAAGTTATAAATTTTCGAAAAAAAAACATAATTTTTCATGCGTTAATATTCTAACAAAAGCGACAGATACTACCCTATTTTTCACATTGCGAAAACCGCTGGCCAAACATTAATATTTTGATTGTGCGAAAATAATAACAAAAAAATGTTACTTTTGTGCCATAAACCAAATCAAAACAGAGATGAAACGCATACTGCTTTATATGTTGCTGGCCCTCTGTGCGGGCACTGCATGCACAAGCGAACCCTCAGCCGAGGAGTGGATCACCGATTGTGAAAAATCCGACTTTGTCAAGACACCCCATTTCGACCAGACAATGGACTACTTCGAGCGACTTGCCGACTACTCCAAGATGGTCAATATCACATCATTCGGCACCAGCCCGCAGGGTCGCGACCTGGCTCTCGTAATCGTTGATAAGGATGGTCTTCAGACCCCCGAGCAGATCCGCAAAAAGGGACGCGCCATTATCCTTGTGGAGTCGTGCATTCATGCCGGCGAGCCCGATGGCAAGGACGCAACGATGATTATGCTTCGCGACATGATTGTGCACAAGAAGGATATTGAGTTGCTCGACAACGTAAGTTTTCTTTTTATCCCTGTTTTCAATGTGGATGGACATGAGGATTTCCGCGCCACAAACCGCATCAATCAGAATGGTCCCGAGGAGTTGGGTACACGCAATACAGCCCAGCAGTTGAACCTCAATCGCGACTTCCTCAAGGCCGACGCTCCCGAGATGCGTGCATGGCTAAAACTCTACAACCGCTGGATGCCCGAACTCTTCATTGACGTGCACGTCACCAATGGCGCCGACTTCCAGTATGTAACAACCTATGCCATTGAGAATCATGGCACCATGATGGAGCAGGGGCTGCGCGACTGGACCACCGACATATTCGAGAAGCAGCTCAACGAGCAGATGACCGAGGTGGGCTTCCCTATGTTCCTCTACGCCTCGTTCCGCAACTCAAATGCTCCCGAGCAGGGCATTTTTATCAACATCTACGACCCCCGCTACTCTGAGGCCTACGCAGCCGCCCGCAACCGCATCGGCCTGCTGCTGGAGAACCACATATACAAGCCATACAAGCAGCGTGTTATGTGCACCATAGAGGCTATCAAAGCCAGCGCACGCATCATTGGCGCCAACAAGGAGGAGCTGTTCGACGTAGTAGAGCGCGCCGACAAGGTTACAAGCTCGGCCGAGTATCGCAAGACTCCAATGGATTTGACCTATAAGGCTGTCAACCGCGACAGTGTATGGATTGACTATCTGGCATGGGAGCGCGAGACCGTGAAGAGCGACATGACTGGCGCCGACTGGACCCGCCATAACTACGATAAGCCCATAACCGTAAAGGCTCCGCTAATCACATCATACGACGCGACGTCATCCGTTCAGTTGCCCGAGGCTTATATCTTTATGCCACAGTGGACGGATGTGATTGAGCTATTCGACCTGCACGACATCAAATACACTCGTCTTACCGAGCCCAAGAGCATTGAAGTGGAGACATATCGCTACAATGGCGCCACATTCTCTCCGCGTCAGAGCGAGGGCCGTATCCCTGTTGTCAAGACCGATTATACCACCCAGACCGAGACGCTGGAATACCCTGCAGGCAGTATTCTTATCGAC
>JAFOXS010000223.1 GCA_017391665.1 Alistipes sp.
ATGGCTGAGCGTAAGCGCACGGATCATCTGCTCATTTGTAGCACCGCACTCCTCGCCATAAACCACTACGGGCAAAGTAGCTGTAATACCCTGATTACCGCTGCCAGAATTACTCATTACGGGCACCATAGCTCCTCCCATACGGGCATCACATGCGGAGGCCGTGTAGGACAATATGCGGGTAAAGATGCTATCACCCAAAACCTGCAACTCACGACTGCCACGCAAGGTCTTACCCAGCGAGTGACCGAAATCTGCACCAAATGCGCTCTCGGCAGCAGCCTTGTTAAGGCGCTTTGACTCAAGGATAAACTCAATCTCCTCCAGCGGAGCGGTCATAGCAAAATCATACACCTTACGCAGTGAGAGAGCAACATCTTCGCTCTGTTCTGCCTGCTCTCCCACAACACGATTATCCAGCGTCACCTGCCCATCCTGCTCAAGATAAACAAATGTTGTATGGCCTCCTGCAATAATAGCCTTGGCTGAATGATCAACTGCCGACGCTTTAACCTCGATATAGAGTTTCTCTTCGATACCCTCCTTTACATCGATCGAAATGCGCTTCTCGTCGATATATGCACGACCGTCGGCCACAGCCTTCTCGTCGGCATCCTTCAACACCTCCAGGCCATACTCCGAACGACCCACAATTGCTCCCAGCGCAATGGCAATAGGCAAACCGATCATGCCAGTGCCAGGGATACCGACACCCATGGCATTTTTCAGGATGTTGGCACTCAACAGCACCTCTATCTTTTCGGGCTTACGACCCAACAACTCAGTAGCACGTGCTACGCACAACGATACGGCAACGGGTTCGGTGCAACCGATGGCTGGCACCACCTCGCGTTTTATAAGGGCTACGATAGCCTCTCTATCGGCAGTAGAAAACATACTTTGATAATTTCAATTTTGTACAAAATTACAAACTGTCGTTGATTATAGCAATTTTTACGACGATTTTCCTTTCACACAAACACAAAAATAGGGGATGTATCCGCGAAAATACATCCCCTTCTCCAAAATAACTATATGCTACAATTAATTATAAAGGAATCTCTTGATTGACTGTTTGGGAGTGTGCTCAAAGCCCTGTTCAATAATCTCAATCTGCGCGATCTTACTATATGCGGGCAGAATCTTGTTCAACAGAATACGATTCTCCTCCAGCTGAGCCTTCAACTCATCGCGATTGCCGCTCTTCTGATCGTCGGGAGTAAGCGCTACAAGTGCAACCAGACCACCCTTACGCTCAACAACGAGCGACTCGCCAACGTGAGGCATAGAGTTAAGCTGACTCTCAATCTCCTCGGGATAGATGTTCTGGCCATTAGGACTGAGGATCATGCACTTACTACGGCCCTTGATGAAGATATTGCCATTGCGATCGATAATACCCAGATCGCCTGTACGAAGATAGCCATCCTCAGTAAAGGTAGCAGCCGTAGCCTCGGGATTCTTGAAATATCCCTGCATAACGTTGTCGCCATGTACCTGAATCTCACCAACTTTATTCTCGGGATCCTCAGAGTCAATACGCACAACCACATTATCCACAGCACGACCACACGAACCAAGGCGGAACGACTCCCAGGGTGAGTAACCGATAAGCGGAGCGCACTCGGTCATTCCGTAACCAACCGTATAGGGCAGGCGAATCTTACGCATCACCTTCTCTACGGGCAGGCTGATAGCAGCACCGCCTAGTACGATTGAACGCAGATTACCACCAAATGTATTAAGCAGCGTTGCACGTACCTTGCCATAAATAAGCTTGTTAACACCAGGAATAGACGTCAATATACGCATCATGGGCTTATTGAGCGTAGGCATAACCTTATTCTTGAAGATCTTCTCCATAACCAGAGGTACTGTAATAAGGATATAAGGCTTAATATCGGCCAACGCCTGCATGAGCACCGTAGGAGTAGGAGTCTTGCCCAGGAAATATACATGAGCACCACCACTCAAGGGGTAGAGGAACTCAAATGCCATACCATACATATGAGCCAACGGAAGCATCGACATAATCTTATCATCGTTGGTTACGGGGATATTACGCAGACCAAACTCAATATTTGACGAGAGGTTACGCGCTGTAAGCATAACGCCCTTGGGCGAGCTTGTAGTACCAGAGGTATAGTTGATAATGGCAAGATCATCCAGCGAAGAGAACTTATAGTCTGTTACCGAGATCTTATCCTCCTCACCATATACCTTAGGCATTGATGACTCAATCTTCTCAGCAGCCTCAACGTATGCTTTGTCGGCAGCATAGAGCAATGAGAAATCATCAACATTGATTGCTGCTTTCAGATTAGGCATTGTAGACTGATCCATATTCTCCCACATGCGTGTCTCTGTAAAGAGCACAACACTCTCAGAGTGGAGAGTAAGTCCCGTGATAGTCTCGGGCGCAAAGTCGGGAAGAATGGGGACTGCCACGCAGCGACGTGTTGCCGCAGCGAGGAAACTGATAGCCCAGTGTGCGCAGTTCTTTGAAGCGAGGGCAATCTTATCGCCATCCTGAATCTCCATCACCTCAAACAAAGCGTGCAACTTTGCTATACGTGTTGCCATGTCGGCAAATGTAAATGTTGCTCCTTTGTAATCGCTCAAAGCAGGTTTCTGCCACTGCTCGCGCATTGAGGTTTGAAGTATGGAAAGATAGTGTCGCATAAAATTTAACTCCTATTTATTTAAATTTGGTTTTTCAATTACAATGCGAATATCGCGTTATTATGCGAGTTAAAAAAATAAATGTGATAGTCACCACGCCTGAGGGGTGAAATCCCTATAGGGGCTAAAAAACGCTATTTAGGGGTGAAATTCGAAAATTCCACCCCTAAATAAATCGTACTTTTGCGAAAATTATGCGTTTTCAGGCGAGCTCATAAGCCACTTTTTGACGCTATCCACATAGGTCTTTGATATGGGAACATCGGGAACTCCGGCAATACCGAATTCGATAAACATACCCTCTTTTTCGCGACGCATGACCTTGACCAAATCAAGATTCACCATATAGGAACGGTGACACTGCTGAATGTGAGTCGATGCCAACTGCTCGGCTACATGCTTGAGTGTGTTACGCACCAGCACCTTCTTGGGAGAGTTGTTATTGGTATACCATACACAGATATAATTATCGGCCGACTCGATCAGGAGCAGATGCTCACGACGTACCGACAGGCGCATCTCGCCCTTGGTATCGAAAATCTGAATATATGCCGTCTGCAGAGCAGTCTCATCCTCGGCAATCTGCTTACGCAAGACACGCAACTGCGCCACACGCTCTTGCCAAATGAAGTAGATGTAGCACATGGTATAGGGGATCAAGAGGATAAGGAATGTCTTTACCAAAGAGTTGCGGAACAGGGTAATAACGCCCTTATCAGTATCGGTAAAGAGCACCGCCGCCAGCGTAAATATTAGGGACATAGCCAAAATCTCGCAAGCTATCCAGCTAATATAGGTGACATAGGACATCGTATGACGACGCGTATATATGTCCATAAACCATCGGCTGATAGCTGCCACAGCCATACCAATCAAGATAAGGAAGATGGTAATAAGCTGCACTACAAGTTCGCGCGAAATATTAAGCCATGCCAGGAAACGAGTATCTGTATCAATTCGATCAAAGTCAAAGGGACTATAGATCGAAATAAAGAGCAGAGCGAATATCGGCACGAAGATAATCATCGCGAGCTGATTCGATCTATTATATATGAATTGTGGTATTGGTGTCATCTCTGCTCTGTTTTAATTATCTAACCTCCAAAGCCATGCGGCACAACGCTTCACCTGAGTCATTGCGGTAAGCAAACTGATAGGTATTACCCTCAGACTGAGCCATAAGCGTCAAATAATCGCCATAGCGCGACTCCTTCATAAAATTCATATCAAAACGGAATGCCGACAAATGCTCGGGCACCTCAATGGGAAGCGTATCGAAGATCATATCGATGTAGCGCATTGTATTCATATGGCGGTTAAAGTCAATATCGCTATACACCACACGGTGCTCCTTAACGGGCTCGCTCGTTACAACACCAATACGACGCGGACGCTCACATGGCGACGGAGAATCAACCATATTACCCTCATGTGCCTTTGCCATGGTATTCATATCTACGGGCATACGTGTAGCATAATCGATCATGCACCACTGCGATACGGCACGACCAAACTCCTCGCCCTTATCGTTTACGAGTGTGAAGTTACGTGTCGATGAGAGACGGTTGTAGTCGCTAATCCATGTGTAAAGTGTAAACTCGCTATACTCCTCGGGCAGATAATCCATCTCCAGACACATGCGAGAGAGAACCCAGCCATAATTATTGCCCGCCAAAGCATCGATACCAAAACCACGCTTGTGAGCATCCTCACCCGCTGCATGCAGAACCAGATCACACATCGACGACACTGACACTCGGCTCGTAAAATCAACGTGTTGAGGTCCAACATTATAGCGAAAAACACTTTTCTCCATATCTCAATTATTATTTTGTTATAGACATTAATATTTCGTCACAAATTTATAAAAAAAATGGCAGATAACCATAAATTAAGGTCGCGTTTTGACCCTAAACAGCCCAAACGCGACCTTGAAAACTATATGCTTTATGCCGCTTACTTCTTCACCAGCAGTACTGCATCGGCACAAATCTGACCTGTAACATCGCCCTTATTTGTAAACTCTACGAATCCGGGCTTGCCGCTCTGCAAAGAATACTCGCCAAGTGATACCCACTCGCCAGAGGTCTGACCAAGAATCTCAATCTCATCGGCATTGAGAATGATGGTCTTCTCTGCACCGCCATCATTGAGCAATAGCTCGGTCTTCTTCGATGACTCGCCACGGCGGATGAAGTATGTGTAAATCTCATACTTACCGTCAGTCCCCACCTCGAAAGGATAGCGTACACGCTGCTCCTTTGATGTAGGATCGAGCACCATATATGAACGGCCAAAGCCATTGTTCTTCTCGATACGGGTCCAGCCTTCAGGCAGAGTAAGCGAAGAGTCATCGACAACGATATCAGCAGGAGTACCATCGAGCAGAGGATCCTCTACGTACATACGCTGAATCTCCTTTACATCAACCTCCTGCACCTTGACACCACCATCAATAGCCAGGCAAGCTGCCTTTGCTGCACTCTGACCAAGGAGCATAAATACAGGCTCCATACGGATCGAACCGTAAGCGATATGGCTTGCAGACAAGCATACGGGTACAAGCAGGTTGTCGCACTCCTCGCGCTTGGGTGTAAGGCAACGATACGACACATCGTAAGGCAGACCGCCAGAGATCTCGACATTACCCTCGTTCTTAACCATCGTCTTGCCATCCTTAACGATGACAACTCGCTGGCAATTGTGCGAATCCATAGTGTATGCCGCCATACCTACGCCATCGTCCACCTTGGCGATATTGTCGCAGTTGGCTTGAGTCGCAACATACTCACCCACCATGCGGCGCGCCTCGCGGATATAGAGCTGCGGTGTCCAGTGACCATACTCCACGTACTCATCCTTGGGCAGACCATACGCCAGCATCTGATCACGCAACTGCTGGGGCACACGCTCGTCGTTACCCATAAACCACAGCAAACCCAGAGTATAGTCCTTGTGAGCCTGAATAATCTCAGCACGACGCTCATACGATGCCTCGGGATAGTCGTGGTTCATACCAATCATATCGGTAGAGAATGCGCCACGGTTGTTGATATCGGTCTTATTGTTGGGCATCGGGCTGATGATGAAATAGCCGTTGAGATTATAGTTCTTCTGCGCCTCAATGATGCGGAGCAACAACTCATAGCGTGAGGGATCATAGTTTGCAGGCTTCTCAATGGGAAGCATATTTGCAGGATCCTTGGTAAGGCAGATGCGGTAGTTATATGCCTGCACCATCTTGTCGCCCGAACCTGTAGCAGCAAGTGCCGCATCAGAGATACCCCACAGCAGACCGCTCGCAGGGTTACCCTTCTCTACGTAAGGATCTACGTTATCAACGAACTGATGCAGGTGCTGCATCTGTACACCGTTGTGATCCTCGCCATAGACCTTATTATCCTCACGACCAACTACGTAGCTTACACCCGCGCGAGCCATCAAATCGCCCTCGTAGGTACAATCAATAAATTGCTTGGCCGAGATCTCCGTCATGGGTTCACCCTTCACATTCTCAAGGGAGATAGACTTAATCGTTGCGCCCTGCTTCTGCACACCTACGATACGATGATCGTAGAGCACCTCAACATTGCCACGTGCGATATAATCCTTAAAAATATTCTCTGCCACACTCGGCTCGAAGATCCAACTCTCCAGACGACCATAGTGTGCTCCCACACGACGATAGAAATCAAGGGCAAGGCCCTTTACGACCTGCTTGTTACCGATATCGGTCTGACCCAAACCGCCTGACGACATACCACCAAGACGCTGACCAGGTTCAACAAGCAACACCTTCTTACCCTGCTTGGCTACGGCATAAGCCGCAATAACACCAGCCGATGTGCCACCATAGACACATACATCGTACTCTGCCTTAGGTGACGAACAAGCTGTTGTCAAGAGCATTAACGCCGACAAGGCGTAACATATCAATCTTTTCATATAAATAAAGTATTTGTTGTTAAATACAAAATTACAAAAAATAGAAGAAATGGAGCCATTTTTGTCATCTAAAATTTACCACTTCGCACGATAGTTATTTTGCCACACAAAAAAAATCCCTAACTTTGTATTAAGATTTTTCATATGAGCAGACCTTTAGCAGAGCGGTTACGCCCGCAGACAATTGACGAATATATCGGCCAGCAACATCTGGTCGGTCCCCGCGGTGTTTTCCGCAAATTCCTGGAGACGGGCAATGTGCCGTCGTTTATTCTGTGGGGGCCTCCGGGCGTAGGTAAGACCACACTCGCCAAACTCGTTGCCAACTATCTGCGACGCCCCTTCTACACGCTCTCAGCCGTGACTTCGGGCGTGAAGGATGTGCGTGAGGTGATAGAGTCGGCACGCAAGCAGAGTCTGTTTCAGCAATCGACGGCATTCCTCTTTATCGATGAGATTCATCGTTTTAATAAGAGCCAGCAGGATTCATTGCTTGGCGCTGTGGAGCAGGGCATCATAACTCTTATAGGTGCTACGACCGAGAACCCTTCCTTTGAGGTTATATCGCCACTTCTGAGCCGTTGTCAGGTCTATATCCTGCGCTCGATGGATGACAGTGAGTTATCTACACTTCTCAATCGTGCCATAACCGTAAATGAGGAGTTGCGCCAACGCAACGTAAAGGTCGAGCAGACCGAGGCTCTGTTTAAGTTCTCGGGAGGCGACGCTCGCAAGTTGCTCAATATTCTCGACATTATAGCTGGTGCCACCGATGGCGACATCACCATTACGGACGACTACGTCACCGAGTGTCTGCAACAAAATATCGCCCTATACGACAAGAATGGCGAGCAGCACTACGATGTTATTTCGGCATTCATCAAGTCTGTTCGTGGCAGTGATCCCAATGCCGCCATATACTACCTGGCCCGCATGCTGGCAGGAGGCGAAGAGCCCCGATTTATTGCTCGCCGACTGGTGATCCTGGCATCGGAGGATATCGGTCTGGCTAACCCCAACGCACTGCTGCTGGCAAATGCCTGCTTCGACACAGTGCATAAAATCGGCATGCCCGAGGCTCGCATTACCCTCGCTGAAACAACTATATATCTTGCCACCAGCCCTAAGAGCAACTCGGCATATATGGCAATAAATGAAGCACTGGACTTTGTGTCGCACGACACCACGAACCGTCCCGTACCCCTGCACCTGCGCAATGCTCCTACAAAATTGATGAGCGAGGCGGGCTATGGCAAGGATTACAAATATGCCCACGACTATAAGGGAGGCTTCGTTGAGCAGGAGTTCCTGCCCGAGAGTCTTAGTGGAAAATGCTTTTACCACCCCAACAAGCAGAATGCGTCGGAGGCGAAGATAGCCGAACGCATGGAGCAATTGTGGGGTAATAAATACCAATAATCATGAAACAGTTTTTCGTCGCTACACTCCTACTTCTGGGTTTTATCTCAGCATCAGCCGCAACACCCCAGAAGCAAACCCACCTATTTGCTGTAAAGGGTGGTGATTCATTATACCTTGATCACTACGTCGCTCCAGTAGAGGGCAAACGCCCCTGTATGATGTTTGTCTTTGGAGGAGGCTTTGTGGGCGGTCAGAGGGACAATGACATGTACTCGACATACTTTAACTTCCTGACCGACAACGGCTACGATGTAGTTTCGATAGATTATCGCCTGGGACTTAAGCAGTTGAGCAGCACGCCCGACATCACGATGAAAGGCGTTATTACACTGCTTAACAATGCCATAAATATGGCCGTAGAGGATCTCTTCAGTGCTACTCTCTTCGTGCTGGAGAATGCAGATGAGTGGCGGATCGACACCAATCAGATTGTAACCAGCGGCTCGAGTGCAGGAGCAATCACCGTGCTGCAAGCCGAGCATGCACTTTGCAACCTCACACCTTCGGCTGCCGTGCTGCCTGCCGACTTCCGCTATGCGGGCGTTCTGTCGTATGCAGGTGCGATATTCTCACTCAAGGGCGAGCCCAAGTGGAAGCGTACGCCTGCGCCCATAATGTTCTTCCACGGCAGTGCTGACCGTCAGGTACCATATGACAAGGCTACATTGTTTGGTATAGGTTTCTATGGTCCGAAGTTCCTCGCCAAGGAGTTTAACAAGCAGGAGTGGCCACACTGGTTCTACGATATAGAGTATCACACGCACCAGATCGCAGGCCTGCCAATGTTCCAGAATCACAACGAGATACTCACCTTCCTGAAAGATTTTGTCAAAGAGCGCCGTCCGCTTACCATCACCACCACCGTACGCGACAAGGCATTGGAGAAGGTCGATACCAAATTCAAGATTATGGATTACTTCGAGGCAAACTACGCACATTAGATGAAACGCATTGGAGTTATATCGGATACCCACTCTACCTTCGACGAGACTTTGCGCCATTTCCTGCGCGATGTGGATGAGATATGGCACGCCGGAGATTTCGGATCGCTGGAGTTGGCCGATCAGATTGCTGCATACAAGCCCACAAGAGGTGTTTTTGGCAATATCGATGGCGGCGTAATGCGTCGCAGCTATCGCGAGTTTGAGTTTTTTGAGTGCGAAGGCAAGTGGGTGCTGATGACGCACATCGGCGGCTACCCCAACCACTACTCCCCCGCTGCTAAGCGCATGATTGAGGAGTGTCGCCCCGACATATTCATCGCTGGACATTCACATATACTGAAGGTTATCTTCGATCCAAAATACAATCTGCTCCACATAAATCCTGGAGCCGCAGGCTGTTATGGATTCCATAAAGTGCGTACTGCAATACGATTTACCATCGATGGCGACGACATTCGCGACATGGAGATTGGCGAATGGCCAAGAATGGAGTAATCATTTAACATAATATTTCACATCTTTACTTCGTTATATTGCCGAAAAAAGGAAAACGAGGTAAATTATGGGAAATAATGTTTCAAAAATTCTGGATGCAGTACTATCGCGCACAGCATTCAATCTCACCAAAGGCAATATAAAGTTCTCGTATAAGGATCACATTGCGCTCGAGCTTCTGCAGGAGGAGAATTCGATGGCATATCGTATCCTGTCAACCAAACTGAAGGAGTGGGAGCTGCTGCTGATTCCACCCCGCATAGAACGACTGCTAAGCACTCAGCCACAGACCGAGGAGATGTCGGCAGCAGAGTTCCTGTTTCAGTACCGCAATCATATACTTCAGGAGAACACCTCTTCACGCAACATATCTACAATACATGCCATATACGACATTGTGGCTGATACAACGACCGCAACATCGCAGGTTTTGGCGCAGTTCGGAATCAATGCACATACTATCGCTTCGATAATTCGCGAGATTGGCGATCGTGCCGAAGGGATGCTAAGCCCTACAGCCTACAACACTATGGAGGCAAATAGCGACCGACAGGAAAACATCTCACGCGATTCGTTACTCTCAAAATTTGGCACAAACCTCACTCGTCATGCACGCGAAGGGAGGATAGATCCCGTGATTGGTCGCGACAAGGAGATCGACCGCGTGATACAGATTCTATCGCGTCGCAAAAAGAACAACCCTGTTCTCATAGGCGAGGCAGGAGTTGGCAAGAGTGCTATTGTTGAAGGTCTGGCTCTGCGAATAGCGTCGGGGGCAGTTCCCTGCACATTATGCAACAAGGAGATATATTCCATTGACATGGCAGCACTTGTGGCTGGCACTAAATTCAGAGGGGAATTCGAGGAGCGCATGCAGCAACTACTTGACGAGTTACGTCACTCGCACGATGTAATCATCTTCATTGATGAGATACACACTATTGTCGGCGCAGGAGCATCACAGGGGAGTCTGGATACGGCAAACATCCTCAAGCCATCGCTTGCACGCGGAGAGATACGTCTGATCGGTGCCACAACTCTTGATGAGTATCGTGAAAATATAGAGTGTGACTCGGCCCTGGAGCGCCGCTTTCAGAAGGTGATAGTAGAGCCTACAACTGCGGCGCAGACACTCGAAATAATGCAACGCATAGCGCCCTACTATGAGCAATATCACAACGTGAAATATACCGACGGAGCACTGCGAGCCTGCGTCACGCTGACCGAGCGTTACATTACCGACCGACACTTCCCCGATAAAGCCATAGATCTC
>JAFOXS010000196.1 GCA_017391665.1 Alistipes sp.
GGCGTTGCGCTCGGCCACGCCACGTGCCACGGCATTGCGTGAGTCTATGTCGCGCAGCGTGCGACGACGTCCGAAGGCGGTCACCACAAATCCCTTTTCGCGGGCATCGGCCACGGCCTGCTCCATATACTCCTTGACGCGAGGATATGACTCAAAGTAGCCATCGATGATGGTCTTGGCCTCCGAGCGGGGAATATCGAGTCGCTGCGCCAGACCGAATGCCGAAATACCATATATAATACCGAAGTTGGCAGTCTTGGCCTTACGGCGCTCGTCTGAAGTGACATCGTCGATGCTCTTATGGAACAGTTTTGCTGCCGTAGCAGCGTGGATGTCCTCACCATTCTTAAAGGCCTCGATAAGCGAGGGATCATCGCTCAGGTGCGCCATCACGCGCAACTCCACCTGACTATAGTCGGCGGCAAGGAATATATGCTCATCGTCCGAGGGGACAAAGGCGCGGCGTATGCGGCGACCCATATCATCTCGAACGGGGATATTCTGCAAATTGGGGTTGGTCGAAGAGAGGCGACCCGTAGCCGTCACGGCCTGATTGAACGAGGTGTGGATGCGTCCCGTCACGGGGTTAACCAGCTGAGGCAGAGCCTCAACGTAGGTCGAAATAAGCTTCTTCACGCCACGATACTGCAGGATAAGATCGACGATGCGGTGCTTGCCCGCAAAGCCCTGCAGATACTCCTCGTCGGTGGAGAACTGGCGTGTCTTGGTCATCTTGGGTTTATCCGTGATGCGCATCTTGGCAAAGAGCACCTCACCCAGCTGACGCGCCGAGTTGATGTTGAGCATAGGCTCATCGGCAATCTGGCGTATCTCCGACTCCAGATCCTGCAGCAGGGCATTCAGCTCGACGGCATAGTCGGCAAGTTGCTGCGAATCAATCTTCACGCCTGCAAGCTCCATATCGGCCAGCACGTCGATCATAGGCTCCTCGACCTTGGAGTACAACTCCTCAAGCCCCTGCTCCAGCAGCATAGGCCATAGCACCTGCTTAAGCTGCAGCGTGATGTCGGCATCCTCGGCGGCATACTCCTTGACAAGCTCCACACTCACCTGATCCATCGTCAATTGGCGTGCACCCTTGCCGATAAGGGTCTCGATAGCTATGGGCGAGTAGTTGAGATAGCGCTCGGCCATAAAGTTCATATTGTGACGCGACTCGGCATCGAGCAGATAGTGCACAATCATGGTGTCGATCTTGCGACCCCGCACCTCAATGCCCAGACGCGAGAGAACCATAAGGTCAAATTTTATATTCTGCGCCACCTTCGTGATGCGCTCGCACTCAAACAGAGGTCGCACCACCTCGACAAAGGCCTGCGTATTTTCGGGTGTAAACGAAACGTACCACGCCTCGCCCCGCTCAACGGCAAACGACATACCCACGATGCGGTCGCTGAAGTGGTCGAAGCCCGTAGTCTCGGTATCGAAGCATATCTCATCGCAGCGCATCAATCGCTCCACGAGCGAGCGCAGCTCCTCATCCGAGGTGATGAGATGATATGTGTGCGGCGTAGTCTGCGCCGTGGCAAATCCTTGCGGTTCAACACTGGGCTCCTCCACAACCTCAACACTCTCTGTTACGGCAGGCTCGGCTGCGGGTGCAGCAAAGGCGGCAAACAGATCACCCTGACCAGCCATCGCCTCACGCTTCTTGGCGGCCGACTTGGCCTGCGCCATCTCGGTGAGCTGACGCTGCGGTGCCTGCTGCGGCACGCCAGGCTCCTGGGCTGGCGTAAGGTTCTGCACATCGCGCAGGAACGAGGTAAAATCGAGCTCGGCATAGAGGGCTCGCAGCTCGTCAATATTGGGAGGGCAGATCTCAAGATCCTTAGGTGAAAACTCCACGGGCACATCGGTGCAGATCGAGGCCAGACGCTTCGAGAGCAATAGCTTATCGCCCCACGCGGCAATCTTCTCGCCCTGCTTACCCTTGATATTCTGCACATTGGCAAGAATCGTTTCGCAGTCGCCCCACTCGCCAACCAGCTTGCAGGCTCCCTTCTCGCCGATGCCCGGCACACCGGGGATGTTGTCCGACGCATCGCCCCAGATAGCCAATATGTCGCGCACCAGCACGGGATCTGGGATGCCGTACTTGGCACATATATCCTGCTCGCGCACGATCTCTATGTCGTCGCCCTTCTGCTTGTAGAGGTGGCGGCGTGGACCCACCAGCTGACCGTAATCCTTATCGGGCGTAACCATATAGACATCATACCCCTCGGCCGAGGCTTTGTGAGCCAAAGTACCGATAACATCGTCGGCCTCATAACCCTCGATTTCATAGACGGGGATGCGCATAGCCTGCAACAGACGGCAAAGGTAGGGCACCGAGGCGATGATATCCTCGGGTGTGGCGGGGCGGTTGGCCTTGTACTCGGGGTAGAGCTCGCAACGGAAGCAACCTCCCTTGGGGTCGAGCGCTACGCCCAGCATATCGGGTTTCTCGCGCTTCTGTATGTCGCGCAAAAACTTCGTGAAGCCGAACAAAACCGAGGTGTTCATGCCATGGCGGTTGCGCATCGGGCGACCGAAGAAGGCGTAGTAGTATTTGAATACGAGCGCGTAGGCGTCGATCAGAAATAGACGTTTCATAGGAATTTTACAGATTATCCGATGCATACCACTCTGCATAAGACGAGGCTGTTTCGTGCAGGCGCAGTGAGTAGAGTTCCACATCGTCGGGCAACGACTCAAGCAGTCGCTCGGCAAAGTCCGAAAGCATATTTTCGCACGTGGGCTGGTAATCAACCATCACGATGTTGGAGTAGATACCATCGAGCAGACAGCGCAGCTGCTCGCCCTGCTCGGTGCGGCGCACTATAAACGAATGGTCGAACTGCGATATGATCTGCTCGCCCACGATGCGCTTCAATAGGCCAAAGTCCATAACCATACCCTGCTTGGGATCGCACTCATCGGTCGATGGCTCGCCCTTTATGGTAACGAACAGGCGGTATGAGTGGCCGTGAATCTCGCGGCACGCACCGTCGTAGCCCTCAAGCGAATGGGCCGCCTCGAAAGAAAACTCCTTGGTAAGTCGAATAGTTGCCATAATTTACAATCTTGTTACTTACAAAAATACGCTTTTTATCGCTCTTGTGCAAAAAAAAGAGGCTGTCTGACCGAAAGTCAGGCAACCTCTGTTACTAAAAAAACTGTTTTGCTCCGTTTACGAGCAATATTACTCCAGACAATCTACATAGATCTCGCGCTGGAACGACTCATTGAGCGACATGTAGGTCTGCGTATTCGACACTCCGGGAACGTGGAGAATCTTGTCGAAGATGGTACGCATCAGGTGCTCGTTGTCGATGCAGTAGAGCTTCACCATCAGGTTGTAGGCACCGGTGATGTAGTGGCACTCAACGATCTCGGGGATACCCTTCAGATGCTCGACAGTATCCTGCTGGCGAGTGATATCGCTCACGCGGATTGAGATAAATGCACACACATCAAAGCCCAGTGACTTGGGCGCTACAACGAGGCGGCTGCCCTGAATCACTCCCATATCCTCCAGCTTCTTGATGCGCTGGTGGATGGCCGCACCCGAGATACCGCACTCGCGGGCAATCTCGAGGAAGGGTGTACGGGCGTTCTTGATCAGAAAACGCAGGATTTTTTTATCCGTTGCGTCCAATGTAGTCTTTGCCATAGTCCTTTCTCACTTTATTATTTCAACACTCCCAACTCCTTGCCAATCTTCACGAAGGCCTCAACGCAGCGGTCGAGCTGCTCGGTTGTGTGACCTGCCGACACCTGCACGCGGATACGAGCCTGACCCTTGGGTACCACGGGGTAGTAGAAGCCCGTAACGAATACGCCCTCCTCCTGCAACTTGGCAGCGAAGTCCTGCGAGAGCTTTGCATCGTACAGCATCACGGCGCAGATAGCCGACTGCGTAGGCTTGATGTCGAAACCTGCGGCGATCATCTTGGTGCGGAAGTGCTCGACGTTGGCAGCCAGACGGTCGTGCAGCTCGTCGCTCTCCTCCAGCATCTTGAACATCTCTATACCGGCACCTACTACTGCGGGGGGCAGCGAGTTAGAGAACAGATAGGGACGTGAGCGCTGACGCAGCATATCGATAATCTCCTTGCGACCAGTTGTGAAGCCACCCACAGCACCACCGAAGGCCTTGCCCAGCGTACCGGTGAGGATATCCACCTGACCACGAAGGTTATAGAGCTCGGTAATACCACGACCTGTCTTGCCCAGCACACCTGCCGAGTGGCACTCATCGACCATCACCAGGGCGTCGTACTTCTCAGCCAGAGCACAGATCTCGTCCAGCGGTGCAGCGTTGCCGTCCATAGAGAATACACCGTCGGTTACGATGATGCGGAAGCGCTGTGCCTGTGCACGCTTCAGGCAATCCTCCAACTCAGCCATATCGGCATTGGCGTAACGGTAGCGAACAGCCTTACAAAGACGCACGCCGTCGATGATCGAAGCGTGGTTCAGAGCATCAGAGATGATGGCATCCTGCTCGGTGAGGAGGGGCTCGAACACGCCACCATTAGCATCGAAGCAGGCAGCGTAGAGGATAGTATCCTCGGTACCGAAGTAGTCGGCGATAGCCTTCTCCAGCTCCTTGTGCATATCCTGGCAGCCGCAGATAAAACGAACAGACGACATACCAAAGCCGCGCTCGTCCATAGCCTTCTTTGCCGCCTCGATAAGGCGGGGATTGTCCGACAGACCGAGGTAGTTGTTGGCGCAGAAGTTCAGAACCTTCTTGCCCGCTACGTCAATCTCGGCACGCTGCGGCGACTCGATTATGCGCTCGGTCTTGTAAAGACCAGCCGCCTTGATGGCATCCAGCTCCTGCTGGAGATACTCTTTAATCTTTCCGTACATAGTTTTTGATTTTATTTGATATTTTATACTCGGCTTGGTTTATGCCACCCTCGCATCTGCGCCACATGCCCGCGAAACAGACACCTGCGGAGGGTGGAATACTTACAATTTTCAACAAAATTACAAAACATTATCAACACAAGCAACAGTTTTGTGCACTTTTTTCGGCTTTTGATTACAATTTGTAACACTCTTTAGCCCAAAGAGCAAAAAAAGCAATATGGCGTGAGGTTTTATTTGTTAATTAACTCTACGGCTCATATTACCCCACATTTCGCCCTCGGCCGTTGCAAAATAGCCAAACAATGAGTAACTTTGCCACGTATATGGAACAGAATTACATTCGCGAAGAGCGTTACGACGCCGACCGCATAGAAAAACTTGCATACCACTACCGTGAAATTCTCGCTCTGCTGGGTGAGGATCCCCAGCGTGAGGGACTTCTGAAGACGCCCGAGCGTGTAGCCAAAGCCATGTCGTTTGTGACGAAGGGCTACGGGCAGGATCCCATCGAGATCATCAACTCGGCAATCTTTACCGAGGAGTATCAGCAGATGGTATTGGTTAAGGATATTTAACTATTCTCGATGTGCGAGCACCACATGATGCCCTTCGTGGGTAAGGCGCACGTGGCGTACATCCCCAACGGCAAGATCACGGGCCTGTCGAAGATTGCCCGCGTGGTGGAGTGCTTTGCCCGTCGCCTGCAGGTGCAGGAGCGCCTGACGGTGCAGATTCGTGACTGCATACAGCAGGCACTGAACCCCATCGGTGTGGCCGTGGTGATCGAGGCGAGCCACATGTGCATGCAGATGCGTGGCGTGGAGAAGCTGGGCTCGGCAACCACCACATCTGCCTTTACTGGCGTATTCCTCAAGGATACCCGCACACGCGAGGAGTTCCTTACTTTGATTAGTAATAAATACCGATAATGTTTCGCCACACATTACATATCGTTACCTGCTGCCTGATACTTCTATCAGCAGCCTGCTCGCCCAAGCATAAGGCCGAGGGCGGAGAGAGTGGATTGCGTGTAATGTCTTTCAACGTGCGTTACACGGGCGAGCGCGAGACCGATGGCGACAACCACTGGGACTGGCGTCGTGCGGCATCAATCAATATGGTGCGCGAGGAGCGCCCCGCGGTGATGGGAGTGCAGGAGGCTCTGGCGCCGCAGCTGCAGTTTCTGGATGAAAATCTGCCTGAGTATGGCTACGTTGGCGTAGGTCGCGACGATGGCAAGAGCGCCGGCGAGCATATGGCGATATTTTACTTAAAGGAGGCTATCGAACTGGAGGATTGGGGTACGTTCTGGCTCTCGCAGACTCCCGACCAGGTGACCATGGGCTGGGATGCCGTATGCTACCGCACATGCACATGGGCGCTGATACGCGACAAGGCCACAGGCAAACAGTTTGCTATGCTGAACACCCACCTCGACCATCGTGGCGAGGAGGCAAGAGAACAGAGCATTGTACTTATAGTAAATAAGATTAAGGAGATAGTACCCGAGGGAACACCCCTGTTTTTAACGGGCGACTTTAACTCTACGACCGACAGCGAGATATATGCTCCCCTGAAGGCCGTAGCCGAGGATGCCCGCGAGGTAGCAGTCGAGAGTGACCGCCGAGGCACGTTCAACGGCTGGGGCAAGGCTTCGAGTGTCATCGACCACATCTTTGTGCGAGGTGTGGAGGTTGATAGCTTCAAGGTGCTGTGCGACAAGAACTATGGCGCAGCATACATCTCGGATCACTACCCCGTGGTGGCTGACGTAAGATTTTAAAATACAATAACTTAAACCTAATAAAAATGAAAAAGATTCTGTTATTTGCCCTGACGGCAGTGGTAGCACTCGGTGTTACCTCATGTGCCGAGAAGAAGAACGACATTAAGGTCATCTCGTACAACGTACGTGTAAACAACGAGGGTGACGGCGAGAACAAGTGGGACCTGCGCAAGCACGCCTCAATTGCTATGATCCGCGACGAGAAGCCCACCATCTTTGGTCTGCAGGAGGCTAAGCCCGAGCAGATGCAGTACCTGGTGGAGAACCTGCCCGAGTATGGTCACATCGGCGTAGGCCGTGAGGATGGTGTATCATCGGGTGAGCATATGACCATCTTCTATTTGAAGGATCAGGTGGAGCTTTTGGACGGTGGTACCTTCTGGCTCTCGGAGACTCCCGAGGAGCCCTCGATGGGTTGGGATGCTGCCTGCAAGCGCTCATGCACATGGACCAAGCTGCGCATGAAGGATACAGGCAAGGAGTTCGCATATATCAACACTCACCTCGACCACGTAGGTAAGGTGGCACAGCGCGAGGGTCTGGCTCTGATCTGCCGTCGCTTCGCTGAGATCGTTCCCGTGGGCATGCCCGCATTCCTTACTGCCGACTTCAACGCCGTGACATCTGACCCCATCTTCGAGCCCCTGAACGCCGAGATGTTGGACGCTCGTGAGGTAGCTCCCGAGACCGACCGTCGTGGTACGTTCAACGGCTGGGGTAAGGCCGACTCGGTTATCGACCACATCTTCTTCCGTGGTGCCGAGGCTCACTCATTCAAGGTGTTGCGCGACAAGGATTACGGTGCTCCCTATATTTCGGATCATTATCCTGTCGTAATGACTGCAACCTTTTAAATCTACGCCTCAGATTGCGGCCATAGGCCGCAGTTGCAAATCTGACCCACCCCCAACCCCCGCCTCAGGCAGGGGCTTTGGTCGCTCCGCTCCGAAGGTTGCAGGGTGGGAAGGAGTATAGTAGAGTATTTTTCCACAATACTATGTAGGCTACTAACTTTTCAGTTGGTAGCCTATACTTTTGCTATATTTTTGCTATCTTTGCTTAACTAAAAACTACAAAAATTATGGAACAACAAATACGAAAACTCCTCTCGGCGATCGTACACCCCGAGACGCAGCAGGATATTGTTGCAAGTGGCGTGGTGGAGCAGCTTACGGTTCGCGAGGACAAGATAACCGTTGTATTGTGTTTTGCCAAGGCTCGCGATCCCTTTGCCGTGCGCATCCGCAACCTTGTGGAGAAGACACTTCAGGATGCTTACCCTGCTGCTGCAGGCAACATCACCGTAGTGATCAAAGAGGGTACTCCCCGTCCGCCACAGCCCAAGCGCGAGAGCACAACGGTGAAGGTAGGTAAGATCATCGCCGTAGCATCGGGTAAGGGTGGCGTAGGTAAATCGACCGTAACGGCCAACCTCGCACTCACGCTGCGCAATATGGGTTACCGCGTGGGCGTGCTGGATGCTGATATCTACGGCCCTTCGCAGCACAAGATGTTCGGCGTGGAGGATTATCTGCCCGACGCAGTGCAGGAGGATGGCAACGACTACATCGTGCCGGCCCAGAGTATGGACATTGAGCTGATGTCGATCGGCTTCTTCATCAACCCCAACGATGCGCTGATGTGGCGCGGAGCGATGGCCACAAATGCCCTGAAGCAGCTCTTGCATCAGACGATGTGGGGCGGCCTGGACTTTCTGTTGATTGACATGCCCCCGGGAACGGGAGATATTCACCTGACGATGATCTCGGAGATCAAGATGGACGGTGCGGTGATTGTATCTACACCCCAGCAGGTGGCCGTAGCGGATGTTGTGCGAGGCGTGGAGATGTTCCGTCACGAGCAGGTGGCAGTGCCCGTACTGGGTGTTGTGGAGAATATGGCGTGGTTCACACCCAAGGAGTTGCCCGACAACAAGTATTACATCTTCGGTCAGGGCGGCGCCAAGCGCTATGCCGAGGAGGCTGGCGTGCCATTCTTGGGCGAGATACCCTTGATTCAGACCATCATGGAGGGTGGCGAATGCGGAACACCTACCGTGGCAACCGACACGGACGTAGAGCGTTACTACCGCCTTGTTGCCGAGCGCATGATATCGGAACTCTTCAAATAGAGTTTCTTGCATCAACAAGAAAAAGACTGTTCCCCCGCAGGAGAACAGTCTTTTTTATTCTTAATGGTGATTTCGAGGCTGAAAAACACCAGAATCACCCTTTCAGGCGCATTTTACTTGAACAACAGCTGACCGAAGGTGTTCAGATAGTGACGCCAGTTGCTCCAGGTGTGACCACCGCCATTGATATACATTGTGTGGGGCATATCAAGACGAGTAAGCATCTGATCCATTACCTGTGTGCCAGGATAAGCGAAGTCGGCGTTACCGCAACCTACCCAGTACAACTTATAACCAGCCTTCTTGATACCCTGCAGAGCAGCTACAGCCTCCTCCGTATCGCGCATACCGCAGCTCATGGGGCAGATGTAGTCGAACAGCTCGGGATACAAACCAGTAACAGCAGTTGTGTGGCCACCACCCATTGAAAGACCTGCAACGGCACGTGAAGCCTTATTAGCCTTTACGCGGAAGTGCTTCTCAACGTAGGGGATGATATCCTTGGCAAGTGAGTGAACATAAGCGTTAGCCTCGGCACGACCCTCCTTTACAGCGAGCTTCAGAGGCGAAGCAGCCTGCTGAGTGGGGTTACCGTTGGGCATTACAACGATCATAGGAACAGCCAGACCCTTCTCGATGAGGTTGTCCATAATCTGGCAAGCGCGACCCATGTTGCTCCAAGCATCCTCGTCGCCACCACCACCGTGCAACAGATAGAGTACGGGGTACTTAGTCTTGGCGTTCTTGGGATCGTCGTAGCCATAGGGAGTGTAAACATACATACGGCGGTTCAGACCCAGTGAGGGGCTGTCGTACCATACCTTTGTAAGGTTACCACGCTGATTAGCCTCGAAGTAGTTCTCGGTGAACTCGCCAGGAACGATCAGGATGCTCAGGTAACGAGTACCGTCACGCTGCTGCATAACGTTGCTCGGATCGTTTACTGCTACGCCGTCAACGATGAAGTTGTAGGTGTAGAGCTCGGGAGCGGGCATATCGATGGTGTACTCCCATACGCCCTGTGCGTTGCGGGTCATGTCGGCGGTGATGGGCACCTCACTCTCACGGCCATTGTATGTAACCTTCTGAGTGGGCATAAAACCACCTGTGATCTGCACACGTGTAGCGTAAGATGCAGCCAGACGGAAGGTGATCTTGCCATCCTTAATCTCGGGAGAGGCGGTGTTGCCTGTGCCAACAAAGTTTGCCAACTCCTGTGCGCCAAGGCTCAACGAGAGCATCAGGGCAGCCGTAAAAAGTAGTAATCTTTTCATAGTGTGAAGTTTTAGGTTAGTAACTCTTTCTACAAATCTACACAAAAAAATGCACATTGCAATAGCATAATGTGCATTTCTCAATCAAAACTGATATATTTCTCTCTAAAGTTTCTGCAATTTGGCAAATTTTGCCAGTAGCGTCTTCTCGCCGTACTGGCCGAAATCGACCACCACCTTATGATCCGTGGCCATCATCTCCACTCGGCGCACTACGCCCACACCGAATTTGGGATGCTCCACCCTGTCGCCCACGGCATAAGGGCAGGCGCCCAATGGTGTACTCGAAGCCGGGGTTGAACTTACACGCTTCAGTCCCTCGGTAGAGCGGGGCTCAATGGGTGCCACGATGCGGGGATCGGGCTTCTGCGTACCCTGCTCACGCTTTTGCTGGAAGCGCACGTCGAAACGGCGGCGCAACTCCTCAATAGCCGTGCGACCATCACGACGCTCCTCGGTTCGCTGTGCCGCAGGCTTGGGACCACCATAGCCACCACGCGAGAATGAGCCCATACGGCCCGACAATCCTTCGCCCTCGCCCTCGGCAGCACGGGGCGGACGCTCCGAAAGATCCTCGTCGCACTCGACATAGCGGGGATCTATCTCACGCAGGAAGCGGCTCGGCTGGCTGAACTCCATATTTCCCCACTTAAAGCGCATATCGCAGTATGAGAGCGTAGCCTCGGCCTTGGCACGTGTGAGTGCCACGTAGAAGAGGCGTCGCTCCTCCTCCAAACCATCCGCCGACTCCATAGCTCGCTCCGAGGGGAAGAGTTTATCCTCGCATCCTACAATATATATATACTTGTACTCCAGACCCTTGGACGAGTGTACGGTCATCAGCGTTATGCGCTCGTCGCCCTCATCCTCCTTGTTATCCATGTCGGTGAGCAGCATAATATTCTGCAACCACTCCTCCACCGTGGGCTTCCGATCCTCCTCTCTTTCGCCCGCGCGAATCTCCGCCTCGCTCTGCTCCGTGAAGAGCTGCATACCGTTCAACAACTCCTCGATATTCTCAATGGCACTCGTAGCCTCGGGGGTGCTTTCGGTGCGGTACTGCGCCAGAATACCTGTGCGTGAGGCGAGCTCCAGACCAAAATCGTAGAGCGATTTTTCTGCACGCGCTGTTTGCAGCGAGCGGATCAGATTCACAAACTCGGTCACCTTGCGGGCTATGGTGCGCTGCATCGGATCGCCCAGCGTGGCGGCCTCGGCAACAAGTGCATCCACAGACTCCCACATCGACTGAGCACGCTCGGCGGCGAGCTGTGCAATGCGGCTTACGGTGGTATCGCCAATGCCTCGCAGCGGGTAGTTCACAACACGCTTGAAGGCCTCGTCATCCTTGGGGTTGATCACCAAGCGTATGTATGCCAATATATCTTTGATCTCCTTGTGGTCGTAGAACGATGAGCCCTTGTATATGCGGTAGGGCATGGCACGGCGTCGGAGCGCTGTCTCCACCACAGCCGACTGGTTGTTGGTACGGTAGAGGATAGCCACCTCACCCCAGCCGTCACCCGTCTCACGCAGACGGCTGCGGATAGCCTCGGCAATCATATCGGCCTCCTCGCGGTCAGTGTAGCCACGCAGGATCTGTATCTTGTCGCCTCGCTCGCCATCCGAGAAACACTTCTTCTCCATACGGCGTGAGTTGTGCTCGATGACCGAGTTGGCGGCCTCGACGATGGTGCGAGTGGAGCGGTAGTTCTGCTCCAGCTTATAGGTCTGCGCTGCGGGGTAGTCGTTGCGGAACGAGAGAATATTCTCGATCTTCGCACCGCGGAACGAGTAGATACTCTGCGCATCGTCACCCACTACGCACACCCTTCCGTGCAGCTGCGAGAGGCGACGGATGATGATATATTGGGCAAAGTTGGTATCCTGATACTCATCCACCAAGATGTAGTGAAATAGCTCCTGATACTTGCGCAGCACATCGGGGCAGTCCCTGAGCAGGACGTTGGTCTGCAGCAGCAGGTCGTCGAAGTCCATCGCGCCGTTCTGCTTGCAGCGGCGGCAATACTCCACATACACATCGCCAAAGTGCGGTATCTGCGCCTGACGATCCTCGGCAGCATAGGTCGAGTTGGCAACGTAGGCTGCGGGCGTAACAAGACAGTTCTTGGCAAACGATATGCGCGAGAGCACCCTTGCGGGCTTGTACTTGTCGTCCGCCAGGTTCATCTCCTTGCAAATGGTCTTGATGAGGTTCTTGCAATCAGAGGGCTCGTAGATGGTGTAGGAGTCGGTAAAGCCAATGCGCTCGGCATTCTCACGAAGGATGCGCGAGAAGACCGAGTGGAATGTACCCATGCGTATGTAACGTGCGCGCGAGCCCACCATCTGCTCGATGCGGGTACGCATCTGCTCGGCAGCCTTGTTGGTAAAGGTCAGTGCCAGAATGTTATGCGGCTGCACGCCTTTCTCCAGCATATATGCTATGCGCGAGGTCAGAACTCGCGTCTTGCCCGAACCTGCACCCGCAATGATGAGCGATGGCTGCTCATAGTTTTCCACCGCCGCCCGCTGCTGCGGGTTCAGACCTTGAAGTATTGTCGATTCCATATGACAAAGATACTAAATTAGGTGTTATAGGTGCTATAAGTGTCATAAATTTTTATTGCTCCCACTCGGCTGATCGCACCCGTAGCAGCTGTTCCACCTATCCCCCAACTCACAAAAAAAGCGACCTCGAAAATTCCGAGGTCGTTTTTTTATATATGTATCACTGAAATTGTATTAAAAAGTGGGTTTTCCAGGCTTAAATTCTTTTTCACCGCTCACGCTCGGCAGAGCCTGCTTGCAGGCTCTGCTCTTACTTAATCGCGGCGGTGTGAAGCCCGCAAAAGCGGAGTTTACTTGGCGTAAATGAGCATTTTAAGGGCAAGCATAACGCAGAAAACACCTTTTTAATACGATTTCAAACTACTCCCACTCGATTGTAGCTGAGGGTTTGGGTGACATATCGTAGCATACGCGGTTAACGGTGGGAACCTCGTCGAGGATACGCTTTGTGATGCGGTCGAGAATCTCCCAGTCGATATGCTCGATCGATGCGGTCATAGCGTCGATAGTATTCACGGCGCGGATGATCACGGGCCAGTCGTATGAGCGGGCATTGTTACGCACACCTACCGACTTGAAGTCGGGCACAACGGTGAAGTACTGCCATACCTTCTTATCGAGGCCAGCCTTTGCAAACTCCTCGCGAAGGATAGCATCTGACTCGCGCACTGCCTCCAGACGATCGCGTGTGATGGCGCCAAGGCAACGTACACCCAAGCCGGGACCGGGGAAGGGCTGACGGTAAACCATCTCGTAGGGCAGACCCAACTCAACACCGCAGGCACGAACCTCGTCCTTGAAGAGCTGCTTCAGGGGCTCCACCAGACCGAACTTCATATCCTCAGGCAGACCACCTACGTTGTGGTGCGACTTAACCATCTTGGCAGTCTTGGTGCCGCTCTCCACGATGTCGGGATAGATGGTACCCTGACCAAGGAAGTCGATGCCGTCCAGCTTGCGTGCCTCCTCCTCGAATACGCGGATGAACTCGCCGCCGATGATCTTACGCTTCTGCTCGGGATCCTCAACGCCCTCCAGCTTCGAAAGGAAACGATCCGTAGCATCTACATATACAAGGTTAGCGCAGAGCTGGTTGCGGAATACCTCCACAACATTCTCTGACTCGCCCTTACGCATCAGGCCATGGTTAACGTGTACACAAACGAGGTTATCGCCGATAGCCTTCAGCAAAAGTGCTGCTACGACTGATGAGTCAACACCACCCGAGAGTGCAAGAAGCACCTTCTTGTCGCCCACCTGCTGGCGGATAAGCTCCACCTGATCGGCAACGAAGTTCTTCATGTTCCAGTTGGCCTCAGCCTTGCAAGTATCGAATACGAACGACTTGAGGGCAGCCTTGATAGCCTCCTCGTCATCCTTGAACTGCTCCATCTTAACCTCGCACTGAGCCTTTGCGTGGCCAGCAGCGATTACGGGCAGACCTGCCTCGTAGATCTCGGGCAGAACGTCGATCTCCACACCGTCAACTACGTTGTTGGGACCACCGTTGATGATCACACCCTTAACGTTAGGCAAAGCCTTGAGCTCTGCAGCTGTAATGTCGTGCGGATAAATCTCACTGTACACACCCAACGCACGAATGGCTCGAGCCACCACAGTGTTCTCGTGGCTACCCAAGTCCAAAATTACAATCATGTCCTGTTTCATTGTCTTTATATATTTTTTTGAATTCTTAACTATTCTTTTTTATTTCAATTCTGCAGGCATCTCCAATTTCTTGAACACCCAGTTTGTCAGTTTATCAATGCGATATTGCCACAATTCGCCAGTGTGAATATTCAGCAAAAAGCAGTCGTTCGTATTGTCCATATATAGCTGGAAGTTTATCTTGTCAGCTTCCACTGCTACAAGTCCCTCTACGGACACCTGTTGCAATGTTCCACGACCCGTTTTTCTCCATACTTTGCCCGAATACTTATCCAGCAGGAAGGCCTGCACGGAAAACTTTGTGGAGCTGACAAACTCAAAACGCCCATCGTTTATATGCGTCGATATAGGTATCTGGTATTTCACTATATCCTGCGCCTTGACCTCTCCGCCGAGAACAAACATCCCGAGCAGTAGGATAAACATTTTGCAAAATGTTTTCATAGCGTGATTTCTTTTTGCTCGCCACTATCTTCCTAAAATTCACAGATAGTTGGCTATTTTTTTGACAACCCAAGCATTCGCTATTTTTGAGGAAATTTTGATTTAAGACTCGCAGGCAATAGTGGGCCTATTGTCAAGAGTTGAGAAACAAAATTTTCCAAAAAGAGCAATGCTTTGTCAAAAAAGGCTCGCGCGCTGCAAGAGCGTGGCGAGCCTTATATAATTACTCTCCGCGAGTGTAGTTCGGTGTCTCGCTTGTGATTGTGATGTCGTGGGGGTGGTTCTCAACAACACCGTTTGAGGTGATGCGTACGAACTTAGCCTTTTGCAGCACTGCAATGGTGTTTGCTCCGCAGTAACCCATACCTGCACGGATACCGCCTACAAGCTGATATACTGTCTCGCTGAGCGAACCCTTGAAGGGCACACGACCTACGATACCCTCGGGAACGAGCTTCATGTCGTTCTTCTCGCCGCCCTGGAAGTAACGGTCAGATGAACCAGCCTTCATAGCGTCGATAGAACCCATACCGCGGTATGTCTTGAACTTACGACCGTTGTAGATGATGGTCTCGCCGGGAGACTCCTCAGTACCTGCAAACATCGAACCTACCATGACGCAGTCGCCACCGGCAGCCAATGCCTTCACGCAGTCGCCCGAGTAGCGCAAGCCACCGTCAGCGATGACGGGCACGCCTGAACCCTTGATAGCCGATGCACAGTCGTGGATGGCTGTGAGCTGGGGTACACCCACACCAGCAATGATACGTGTTGTACAGATCGAGCCGGGACCGATACCAACCTTCACGCCGTCGGCACCTGCCTCAACCAACATCTTGGCAGCCTCGGCAGTGGCGATGTTACCTACAACAACATCGAGCTCGGGGAAGTGAGCCTTCACGTTCTTCAGAGTGGTAACGATATTCTTCGAGTGGCCGTGAGCCGAGTCCAGAACGATGGCATCGACGCTCTCGGCAACGAGTGCCTTCACGCGATCCAATACGTCGGGCGTGATACCCACACCTGCCGCTACACGCAGACGACCCTTAGAGTCCTTGCATGCGTTGGGGTGATCCTGTACCTTTGTAATATCTTTATAGGTGATAAGTCCGATCAGACGGCCGTTGTCGTCAACAACGGGCAACTTCTCAATCTTGTTTGAGAGCAGAATCTCCGAAGCCTTCTCCAACTCGGTCGAGTGGGTAGTGATGATGTTATCCTTGGTCATCACCTCCTCGATCTTGCGATCCATATCGCGCTGGAAGCGCAGGTCGCGGTTGGTAACGATACCGATGAGCATATTGTCGGGATCAACTACGGGAATACCACCGATCTTGTTGTCGTGCATAAGCTGCAGGGCGTCGCCTACGGTCTGCTCCTTTGAGATGGTGATAGGATCGTAAATCATACCGCTCTCGGCACGCTTAACACGGCGCACGTGGGCAGCCTGCTCGGCGATAGACATATTCTTATGAATAACACCGATACCACCCTCGCGAGCAAGCGCGATTGCGAGTTTTGCCTCGGTCACGGTATCCATGGCCGCTGAGACAATAGGTATGTTCAACTTGATATTACGCGAAAAACGGGTCTCGGTAGAGACTGTTCGCGGCAACACTTCTGAGTAGGCGGGTACGAGCAACACATCATCGAAAGTGAGGCCCATCGACTGTACCCTTTCATCTATGAACGACATATATCTTGGGTTTTTGTTGCGCACAAAGTTACGCATAAAATGCATATCCGCAAAATTCGTGCACCGTTTTTTCTTTAATTTATTCTTAATTTTTACCTGCCAGAGCACCTCAGAGGGCTAAAACGAGCGAATCCACTCGATCATGGCCTGCTGCCACAGCGGCTTGAACGCCACGTCGTCGTGCATGCAGAAGCCGTGGTAGCCACCCGGGTAGATGTGCAGCGACGCCTGCACGCCGTGCTTGCGCAGGGCGTTGTAGTAGCGTGTAGAGCTGATGGTGGGCACCAGCGTATCGTTATCCGATGTAAGAATCAAGGTCGGGGGAGTGTTTTTCGTCACGCGCGTCTCCAGCGAGTATTCGGCACGCTCGTAAGCCGTGGCATCGGCGCCGAGCAGGTGGTCGAACGAACCCTTGTGGCAGAGTCCCTCCTCGCCCGTGATGACGGGGTAGAACAACACCGCAAATGCGGGTCGGTCGGCAAAGGGTGCGAAGTTAGATGTATAGGCCGTCAGGTGACCGCCAGCCGATGAGCCCATCATACCGAGCTTTGTGGGGTCGAAGCCCAGCTCCTTCGAGCGGCGACGCATCGTGCGCAGCGCCTCGGTGGTATCCTCCAGAGGAATCTCCTTGTGACCGTTAGGCAGACGGTACTTCAGCACACCGCACGTTACACCCTGCGATGCCAGCCACTTGGCCACCTTGTAGCCCTCCCACTCGATGCATACCGATGAGTAGCCACCGCCCGGGCATACCAGCATGGCGTGACCCGTAGCCTTTGCGGGGTCGGCCTTGAAGATGTAGAGCACGGTCTCGGTGGTGTTAACGATGACGTTGTTTGTCGAGGTCTCGGCAGCGGTGATCTCGTTTGAGTGGGGCGCCGATGAGTTATCCCAGATCTTGATGGTCATATCCTGACCATAATCCTGTGCCAGCACGGGCAGCGCGCAGAGCACGAGCAGTAAGGTAAAAAGTCGTTTCATTATATTAGTTATTTTGTTTCAACGTAAAATTCGAGGCATTTATCATCCAGCTGCCAATGCCGTTGCCTACAAGAGCTATGGCCGTGATACGAAGTGCATCCACGCCCCACTCGCCCGCAAGCGAGAGGTAGAACATATTGGCGATGGAGTGCTCGAAGCCCGAGAGGATGAAAATCACGATGGGCATCACGACAAAGAGCCACGACTTGGACTTGCGGAAAGAGTCAACGGCCAAGTACATCATAGCACCGCAACCGATCGACAAGAGGAAGACGCTCAGCGACGAATCTGCGAGCTTGGGCGCAACGACGGCGGCAATATCGACCGTATGGCGTGTGAGGGCAAAACCGCGGGCTACGAGCCACGTACCGAGGAAGTTGCCGGCGATGGTCGTAAGGATGCTTGCCCAGCCATACTCGCGGAAGTAACCCACACGACCCGTGTAGAGTGCGAAGCCCTGACACACGATCGTAAGCAGACCGAATGAGAAGAGCAAAGCTCCCACCATCTTGTTGGCACACATCAGGTAGATCACTCCGCCGAAGCCGATCATAATGCCGGCCAGGGTGGCCAGCGCAAAAGTATTGTATAACTCTCTTTTCTTCATTAATTTACTCTACAAGAAATTAAAAATCATACAAAGATAGGAAATATAATGAAAAAATGGGGCCTCGCGA